>NZ_DKSP01000147.1:221-15944 GCF_002472745.1 Sphingobacterium sp. UBA7253
AATGGTATGAAGATGGAAAAATGATGCACAAGATGAATACCTTTTATGATTTTGTGGATTGTGGTAAATACCTGATTGATCAACATTATTGTATGCCCGAACATCTCTATGCGCAAGGGGGAAGTGCCGGAGGTTTGCTGATGGGTGTAATCGCTAATATTGCGCCTGAGCAATATCATGGCATAATAGCTCAGGTACCATTTGTAGATGTGGTGAATACCATGTTGGATGATACAATACCGTTGACTACAAATGAGTATGATGAATGGGGTAACCCCAATGAGAAGGAAGCCTATTATTATATGAAGGCCTATTCTCCATATGAAAACATTGAAGCAAAAGAATACCCTAATTTATTGGTCACAACCGGGCTGCACGATAGTCAGGTGCAGTATTTTGAACCAGCAAAATGGGTAGCAAAACTGAGAGCTACTAAAATAGGAGATGCGGTTTTACTGTTAAAAACAGATATGGATTATGGTCATGGTGGGGCATCGGGTCGATTTGACTATTTAAAGGAAATTGCATTGGAATATGCTTTTCTCTTTAAATTGGAAGGGATTATTCCAATTTATACAAATGAATAATAAAAAAGCGGCTAATGCCGCTTTTTTATTGTTGAGCATGATTAATGCTATCCTGTTGTTTTTGTAAACGCTCTTCCCGCTCGATCTCTCTAGAGTCGATCTGATGCTGTTGATAATTGTCCATGGCCACTTTACTGGCTTTCTGCGATACGTAGATCGCTAATAGGGCAACAATAGTAATGATTGCTATTCCCCAGGCATATTTATGTTTGTCCTGTTTGACGAGCCAATACATAAAGATAATGTAAGGGACGGCAAAAATAATATAGAAAATTAAACTCGGTGACATACTATTCTCCATTAAATGATCCCTACAAAAGTATCGTTTTTGACTAAAAATAACGAACCGATAGAAAAAACAACAATTTCAATTGATAAAGCCTTAAACCTTTATCCGTTTTATTGTCAAATTAATATCGCTAATGTGATGGTTCTATTGCCGACTTGTTGTGGATTAATTGCTTGAGAATGAAGCTTACAGGAAGGTTTTGACGGTGGATTGTAAATTTTTAATTTTTGCAAAAAATCAATGAGAATATTGTGGAAAAGAAAAAAATATTTTTATACATTTGCATCGTCAGAAACAATTGACAGAGCATAAAAAAATGAAACAGAACAAAAAGAACGATTATTCTTATATTCAAACTTTTGAGAAGTTTATGAAGAAGGTCTTTTGTGCTTTCATTTTTGTAGAAATACCTGTTTTACGCCTCCGACGACCTATACTACCTCGGGCTTGATTTGAGGTAGTGAATCTTTCCAAGCAAGACCATGATTGTCCGATGGTTTTGAATCCATTATTTTAATTTATTTAGTAACAAAACACGACAGTAGTTGTTGTTTTATTATTAGGGTCGTAAGTCAATGACTATATCAGATTTTTTAATTATCCCGGCTAAACCTGAGCATGCGCACTATGCAGAGGTTATTTGCGACGAAATGTTCGAGTCTGCAAAGGCTCGTGGTACTGGTATTGCGCGTCGTAAACCAGAATACGTTGCCAACAAGATGAATGAAGGTAAAGCAGTGATTGCTTTACATAGAGATGGCCGATGGGCAGGTTTTTGTTATATAGAAACTTGGGGGCATGGTGATTATGTCGCTAACTCAGGTTTGATTGTCAATCCCGAATTCAGAAAAGTCGGTTTGGCAAAAGCAATCAAAAAAAGAGTCTTTGAGCTTTCACGTGAGAAATACCCTAAAGCGAAGATCTTTGGTTTGACAACCGGATTCGCCGTGATGAAAATCAATTCAGAACTGGGCTATGAACCGGTTCCCTATTCCGAATTGACTTCCGATGATGAATTCTGGAAAGGCTGTCAAAGCTGCGTGAATTATGAGATCCTGATGAGTAAAGACCGTAAAAACTGTATGTGTACCGCCATGCTTTGGGATCCCGAAGAGAAAGAACGTGAATTGCGGGAGAAGATCCAGCGCAAGCATGAAGCGAAAGAACGTTTGGAAAGAATTACACAAAAACAGTCTCTGCTAAAGCGTATACAGGCGAAGTTTTGGAAATCGGCCAATAAATTTATTGCTGTCAATTTTCCGAAGCATAACAAAGTCGCAAAAGGATATTAAGCTAAGGCTGAGCGATTATATTGAAAATAGATGTAACAGGTAACTGAAGATGTTCATAATAACAAGATCAGTTCAAGGTTCTCTCAACATAATAATAAAAAACCGAGTGAGACGAGCTTAAATCAGCCGTTGAAAACAAACACTCATAAAATAACATTCTAATGAAAAAAGTAGTTTTAGCATTTAGTGGCGGATTAGATACTTCATTCTGTTGTATTTATCTTACACAAGATTTAGGTTTAGAAGTTCATTCCGTAGTTGTAAATACAGGTGGTTTTTCGGATGAAGAATTAAAAAATATTGAAGAACGTGCTTATGCTTTAGGTGTGAAATCACATACAGCTATAGACGAAACGGCAGACTATTACCGCGAAACTATTAAATTTTTGATTTTTGGCAATGTGTTAAAAAATGCGACTTATCCATTGTCAGTATCTGCTGAGCGTGTATGCCAAGCAACCGCAATTGCAAACTACGCAAAGAAAATTGGCGCTGAATGTGTTGCTCATGGATCTACAGGTGCAGGAAACGACCAAGTACGTTTCGATATGATTTTCCAGACCCTGATTCCAGGAGTGGAAATTATCACCCCAATCCGTGATCTACAATTGTCGCGTGAAGCCGAAATAGAATATTTGAATAAGCATGGTGTAGAGTATTCTGCTGAAAAAGCAAAATACTCCATCAATAAAGGTCTTTGGGGTACTTCTGTTGGTGGAGCAGAAACATTGACATCCAACCAATACTTACCAGAGTCGGCATGGCCAACTCCAGTGACTTCTTCAGAGCCGCAACAAATTACAATCGATTTTGAAAAAGGAGAGCCTATTGCATTAAATGGTGAGAAAATGGCTTCCGTTAAAGTGATTCAAGAATTACAGACAATAGCTCAACCATACGGTATTGGCCGTGATATCCACGTTGGTGATACAATCATTGGTATCAAAGGCCGTGTGGGTTTTGAAGCCGCTGCTTCTGTCATTTTAATCAAGGCACATCATGCCTTAGAAAAACATACCTTAACTAAATGGCAATTGTCCTGGAAAGATCAAATCGCTGCTTTCTACGGAAATTATATGCACGAAGGCCAAATGCACGATCCCGTTATGCGTGATATCGAAGCATTCTTGCAATCCTCACAGGAAACAGTGACTGGCCGAGTGATTGTTGAACTTCACCCATACCGTTTTGTCGTCATTGGTGTCGAGTCTGAACACGATTTGATGTCCAATAAATTCGGCAGCTATGGTGAAATGAATAAGGGCTATACAGGTGACGATGTGAAAGGTTTCTCCAAAATTTTTGGAAATCAAACCATCATTTGGCACAAAGTGAATAAAAAATAAACCGTGTTTTATGCCATGTATTTTTTTCTTAAAGTAAACTTGATAAGAAAAAGTACATGGCATGATAGGTGATAACGCATACCTAAATTCTAAATTCAAAAAAATGATAAGAGTAGGAATAATTGGTTCGGCAGGATATACTGGTGGTGAATTATTACGTGTATTGATTTATCATCCTGAGGTGGAAATCGTATTTGCTAATAGCGCTTCCAATGCAGGAAATAAGTTATATGAAGTTCACAATGATCTATTTGGTGATACTGAATTGACCTTCTCTTCGGACTTTCACTCAGCTATTGATGTATTGTTCTTATGTGTTGGTCATGGTGATGCACGCAAATTTTTAGATGCAAATCCAATCGATGCATCCGTGAAGATTATTGATCTCTCACAAGATTATCGTCTTCGTGCGAATACAGCTTTCCAAGGTCAACAATTCGTGTATGGGCTTCCGGAACTAAACAAAGAGGCAATCAAAACGGCTCAGTATATTGCTAATCCAGGATGCTTTGCAACAAATATCCAATTGGCTTTATTGCCATTAGCGAGTAAAGGCTTATTACCTGATCAAATCCATGTTAATGCAACGACTGGATCAACAGGGGCAGGACAAAAACCAGGTGCAACAACGCATTTCTCCTGGCGTAACAATAACCTTTCTGCTTACAAATCTTTTGAACACCAGCATTTGCAGGAAATTTCAGAGTCCTTGGATCAGCTACAAGCGGGATTTTTGCCGGTGTCAGACGGATCATTGTTGGAACGTGCTGCTGCAAAAATTAATTTTGTTCCTCAACGTGGCGATTTTGCCCGCGGAATTTTTTCGGCAATTTATGTAGACACCGATTTGTCTGAAGAGCAGGCCTACGCATTGTATGACAGCTATTATGCCGCTCACCCTTTTACACATGTCAGTCCTAAAAATATTGACCTCAAACAGGTCGTTAATACAAATAAAAGTATTATCCACCTCGAAAAGCACGGAAATAAGCTCCTTATTTTAAATGCGACCGATAATTTGCTGAAAGGAGCATCTGGTCAAGCTGTACAAAATATGAACTTAATGTTCGGTTTAGACGAGCGTACAGGATTAAACTTGAAAAGCGTTGGTTTTTAGCCATTTTTAAAATATTAAACAGCAATATCAACAAGTTGTGAGTAACTTGAGGGATCACCTTAAAAGCGAAATGAGGTTTTCAACATTTTATTAACATCGTGTGGAAAAGTGAAGGGTAGACCCTTCACTTTTTTATGTTTATCGTGGTCGTTATTTTGGAAATCATCGTTTTTTAAATCTATTCCGTTAGAAACACAAAACCACCAAAAGGCCAGTTGCCGATAAGCATTCGATGTCTAAATTTTTTGAATCTGGTAGATAAAGACCATCAGATGGATAAAGAATACGTTCTTCAACTTCAAAATTACCATCTAATGCAAATGCAAATGCAAATGCGCTTTTTTGGTCTTGGCCAATCTGTAATTCAAAATCATGTTTTCCGGCAAATGCACCGAAGTAGAACTGAAAATCAGTAGCTAAGTCGGTGCCTACAGGATACATCTTGTTTTTCTCAAACGAAGATGAAAGTGGAAGATTCGCAATATGAGGTAGTGTAGGAGTGTTTATTGCCGAATTAAGCACAAATTCTTGAAAGATCGCAGGCTCCCCAACTTCGGATGATGCCTTTATGTGAATTGCCGTATTATTTTCAAAATTGTGTACTAAGATTGTTCCGACAGGAACGGTATAGGTTTGGCCATCCATCGTCACGAGTAGATCCCCAACCAAAGGAATCAAAAATGAGACTGTATCCTGATTGGTCGGGAGTTCCAAAGTCTCTTGAAGCGCGACTTGCCAGCTATTGACTTGTTGCAACCGGCCAATAGCCTCCCGGTGAGGAGCAGCAAAGGAGCCATAATTGAGTGTGCTCCTGACTAAATGTGTTCCGATTGATGTTTCCCCTCGCTGTTCCGCGATATAGATTCTAATATCCTGCATGATCAGGCTGTTAAGCATTAACATGAATCGTCATTTTCATTTGGAAACCTTCAGATAAGGATCCTGTGACCGTAGACATTTCTTTGGTAACACCATCGCTGAATACGTTGTCATTGGCATTATAGGTATATCCTGAAACACCTTTTTTGTAACCATAAGAAGAACCTGTGTTATTGACTTCAAGACACAGACTATCTTGAAAGGCGATTTGCGTCACTAATAGCGATTTACCTGTAGCATCATATACATGAACGTGAATATGTGTTGCTCGACCTTGATACCAGCCCGGAAAGATGGTTTGGAAAGAAACAAGTCCATTGGCATTCGTAACTTGTCTACCGCGGTACCAATTGACAGACTGGTAGTTGCTGGATTGCATCTGTGTTCCGCCATATTGGGAATAGTTACCTTCCACATCACAATGCCAAATATCCACTAAAGCTCCTTCTAGTGCCGCACAGCTATTGTTTGTATTAACAATGGTAATTAAACCGAGCATATTCGCCCCAATACCATCACCTTTGCGTATATCTGATCGGACATAACTTGAAGGTGTTTTTGTCGGAAAAGGCCCTTCGGTTTCCGAAGGTGTTACACTGCAGCTTGAATCGACATTTACGTCAGTGCCCTCATCCGTAATTGATGTGGTATCGTCTTTCTTGCAAGCTGCCCAGACCATTGGCCCTGAAAATGCGAGCAATGATAGGGTTTTTATAAAATTTTTGCGTTCCATATCTCTTCTTTTTTATTTATGGAAGCAAGGTAATAGACGGAGATGTAAAATAATGTTAAGTAACGATAAAGAGGCTTATTGCATCGACGAATCACGTAGACATTGGATAACCTCATTATAGTAACCATCGCCGACTTTCAATGTGAAGTTGGGTAATTGTACTTTACGCTGTGAAAATGTAATGATGTGTTTGACTGCGATAACAAAGCTGCGGTGGATACGGATAAACTGATTTTTTGGCAAACGCTCGAGCATGGCTTTCATTGTCGATAGAGTCAATATTGTTTTTCCGTGTATAAGGTGTATTTTGATATAATCTTGCATGCTTTCCAAGCACTCAATTTCGTCAAGATAGATCTTGATTCGTTGATATTCTACACTCACGATTAAAAAGGGGCGATGGCTCTGTGTAGCTGAACGTGTCATCGCTTTATCGATGGCCCGTTCAAAACGGACGAAGTCAAATGGTTTGAGAAGATAGTCTACTGAATCAAGTTCAAATCCATCTATCGCATACTCCTTATGTGCTGTGGTGAAAATCAATAAAGGTCTTGGTTTTAAGTTCTTTGCAAAATCAATACCATTGATCTCGAGCATATCAATATCCAAAAAAATCAAATCAACACTGTTATTGGCGAGATATAGCTTCGCTTCATGGGGGTTACTGAAGGTTGCAGCAAGCTGTATAGCAGGATGCTTTGCTGTGAACGTCGAAATAATACGAAGAGCCAGGGGTTCATCGTCAAGAGCTATGCAAGTTAACATCGATTAAATTAAGATAAACTGCTTTTGTATATATAATCGTATAGCCTAATATAGAAACAATTTATGAAGAAATGTAAAGGATAAGCTGAACGAAAAAAGAATGATCCTCCTGCTGGATCGTCAGGCGATGTTTGTTGGCATAAAAATGTTCCAATAGACGTTTAACATTTTTAAGACCTGTTCCTGTTCGGTGTTGTTCGGTTGACTGTGTAGCTATGCTATTCTTTACATTTAATACACAGGATGTTGGCGTTAGAATGACTTCAAAACTTAATTGGGAGGGCTCTATTGTGCTTAATCCATATTTGAACGCATTTTCAACAAAAGGAAGCAACACAAATGCGTGTATCGTTTTAGGGTGTTCTAGCCCCGCATAGTGTTCACTGATAGAACAATTTGGGCCAGTGCGTAGCTTTTGGAGATTGATAAAATCTTGTATAGCCTGTATTTCAATCTTGATGTCAATCGTATCACTATGCCGTTCATCCATATAATAACGCATTAATTGTGAAAGACGATGAATACTACTCGCGACGGCATCATCGTTGGTCAATGCTAATGCATAAATATTATTTAAGGTGTTGAACAAAAAGTGGGGGTGGACCTGGGCTTTTAAGAAGGAAAGTTCGGCCTTCATCCGGTCTTGTTCGACCAATTGCATCTTTTGCTGAGTTTCCATCCAGTAGGTTACGATTCTATAGAGTGCGGCAAGGCTAATGGTTAACAGGAAAATATACACGGAAGCAATATCGATGGGTTGTGGCCGTTGTCCCAAGGTCTGCCCCGGACCTCGGTCTGGGGAATGCCTAGCAGATGGCGGCGGTGGAAAATCAGGGTGATGCCTAGACGAAAATTCTCTTTCTCCAGGGGTAGGTAATTGCTGACGTCCAATATGCATCAAGCGATCGAAGGGCTGAAGATAACAGGCTAATAACAAGCCTGTCAAAATAATGGAGATTCCGTAACTGATAAATTTTCGTTTTCTTATCGCATAAGGAATTAGCAGGTAAGCATTGACATAGAATAGGATTAAAAAACAGCCTGTGAAAATCCAAAATGCCGGCGCAAAAAGTATTTCCTTAATTTCCAATTGACCGTTGTTAAAAAATAATACTGGAAAGGATAAGAAAATAAGCCAGGCGAGTCCATGGATCAATATGGAGATTTGTTTTTGTCCTAAGATACGTTTTGATGTGCTATCAGCAGATTTGTCCATGGAGCTTGCTATTTTAGCTTTTATAAAAGGGGACTCTGATCCTAAAAATACACAAAAAGATTAGATCGTATTTTTAAAATGTTAAAATATACATCTCATTTTATAATAGTTCATTTAAATGGAAAGGAATGGTGGTCAATTATTGCTGTTTTTTTACACAATCGATTGATATACATTTCCTTTCTTTTTCTGTAAATCTAAGCCTTATCTTCATCAAATAATCCAGTTTCACAAACCGATACCATCTTTATTCAATAGTAAAGTGCAACAGAAAGATAGCTGATAAACTGAGTTTCAGAATAGCTAAAGGAGTTTGGTTTCGTGAAGTATTCGAGTTTAGCAGCATCTCGAATTCATGGCAAGCATTAATAACCGCAGGTAGTATAACTAGCCTAGGTTTGATATATAAATTGATAAAAAAAATAAAGTATGAAAAGAAAACACTTTATCCAGTATCTCTTTATGGGAGCTTTATCCTGTCTTTCGATAAGCAGTATAGCGCAAACAGTAGGGAAGACTTATGCCGTACCACTTGCCGGGAATGCTTTCATTACCGCAGGACAAGTTGGTGAAGCGGAAATTTCCGGTCGTAATGGCCTTGTAAAATGGTCAAGCGATCAGGAAGTGGTATCGGTTTATTTTAGGGCTCAAAAGGCGGGGAAATTGACTTTGAAACTGAAGGCAAAAAACGATGCTGGAAAATCCAAAATAGCAGTAGACGCTTTAGGAAAAAAGGCGATCGTGAATGTGGAAAGTACTGAGCTGTCGGAAACAGCGCCTCTGTCCATTGATGTAAAATCGCCCGGTTACGTTCAGGTTAATTTAAAAGGCTTAAGTAAATCGGGAAGCAATTTTGCCAATGTAACCGAATTGCTTGTGAGCGGCGAAGCGGCTTCGGGAGGTCTTCTGTTTTCCAATGATCCTGAGTATTACTATTGGTCCAGAAGAGGCCCTTCTTGTCATCTAAATTATACTGTTCCTACGGAGGGTAACGTTAGTTACTATTATAACGAAGTAACCGTCCCTCAAGGAGAAGATAAAGTTGGTTCCTATTTTATGGCGAATGGTTTTGGCGAAGGCTACTTTGGTATACAGGTTAATTCAGAAACCGAGCGACGTATCTTATTTTCCGTCTGGAGTCCATTCCACACAGATGATCCGAAAAGTATTCCAGATGAGCAAAAAATCCATCTACTAAAAAAAGGAAAGGATGTGCATTCGGGTGAGTTTGGAAATGAAGGGTCAGGCGGACAGAGTTACCGTAAGTACTTTTGGAAAGCAGGGGTAACCTATAAGTTTCTCTTGAAAGGCGTGCCCGATGGAAAAGGAAATACTGATTATACGGCTTGGTTTTTTGTACCCGAAGAGCATGCATGGAATGTGATCGCAAGCTTCAAACGTCCGCAGACAAACACCTACCTGAAACGATTCCATAGTTTCTTAGAGAACTTTAGTCCTAATCAAGGCTACCTGGGTAGAAAGGTTGAGTTTGGCAATCAATGGGTCTATGATGGACAATGGAAAGCTGTACAGGAGGCTTCTTTCAGTGTCGATAATACCTATCGTGCAAATCAACGCATTGATGCAATCGGCGGCATTACCAAAAACGGATACTTCCTTAGAAATGGTGGTTTCTTTAATGACGTTGTTAAGCCAGGAAGTAAGTTTGAATTCCGGAATAAAAATAATGCACCGAAAATTGATTTTGACAAACTGCCTTAATCAAAAAGGAATAAAGACAATGTCTTTTTGTCGCTCAAAGTTTGTCCTAAACACAAAAGAGACGCATTTTAATGCGACTCTTTTGTGTTTAGGACAGCCCTCAATTTATTTTTCAGACAGTTTGATATCACGTTCTACCGAAACATTATCTCCGGTAACAGCATTACCATCCTTATCCACTAGAGTCAATTTTACTTTATTGTTGCCCATTGGCAGCCCTTTTATCTCATATGGCCCCCATTTGTCCAATGTAAATGTCTGGCCATTGATATCTGCAATTATCTTGTTGCCGTCTGGAGCAAGTTTGGTATTGACTACGTAAAAATCTAACAGGAGATTTTTTGTTTCATCTCCTTTATACTCACCTTTAGGTCGAGAATAGAAAAGTGATGGTTCCTTTGGTGTTGCATCTGTCGTCAATTTACCCGTTGCATCAATCTTAAATTTTACCAATTTAGAAGCTTCAGTGGTTTTTATGGATTCATGATAGGATCTTGATAAAAATGAGAGCAGGTAATGTTCCGAATTTAACGGTACTGTTACGGAGTTCTCGGGCTTGTAAAGAGCCGTGTAAGGTTTATTGTCTAAAATAAAATGGATATGTTGTCCATCATGCGAATTTGCCATATGGGCAGCATGGGCATCATCGGTCATCTCAGTCAATTTGAAATTCTTGATCGCATATTTTACAGTTACTTTTGCGGAGTCTGTTCCTACCTTTTCTGCAGTGATCGAGGCGATCTGCAGATCAGCTCCAGGAAATTCTTTCGAGTCTGCAATAGGACTGACGGTGATTGAGTCCATTTTTTGTGCAGTATTTGTGTCGATACTGCTGCTTGAGTCAGCTCCACCTGTACTTTTCGTAGAAGAGTTGTTACACCCAACAGCGCCTACTAGGAGTGCTACTGCAGCAGTAATACCTGTAATTCTGTAATACTTCATAATTTTTTTTGTTTAATTTTTTAATCATTCAGCATCTTAAGTAACAGTCTATGTTCCTATTTTGTTTGTAATAAGGTTAAAAATAGGCTGTTTGGGCTACTTATTGAAGTTTAATACACAGTGAATTAAATATTTTTAAAAAAATAGTCATATTAGATGTAATAAATCGATCTGCTGAAATGTCTTGATTATATAAAAGGCACGGGTGATATTGAGATGGAGCATAAGCCGATTAAAAATTAAAATAGAGTAAGTCTCAATATTGACGATAACATGAATCAAGAGCAATTTAAAAATACCGTTTTCATCCATAAGGATAAGCTATTTCGCTTTGCGAAACGGATCTTGATTGATGATGACGAGGCTTTCGATGCGGTACAAAATGTGATGATGCGGTTGTGGCAATTAAAAGATCAGTTGCTTCAATACAAAAATATGGAAGCTTTCTGCATGCAGAGTGTGAAAAATGAAGCACTCAATCGTTTAAAAAGAGATAAGGTCCGGGCGGATTTTGTTGAACAGCATCACGTTGTTGCGATGACGGAACATACCGTTGGGAATACGAAAGAAATTATTCTGGAGATGATCAATTCTCTTCCCGAAAAACAAAGGCTTGTTATGCATCTGCGCGATGTTGAGGATTATGATATCGATGAAATCGGTGAAGTATTGGAGATGGGGGAGTCAGCAGTCAGAGTTAATCTGATGCGTGCAAGACAGAAGGTAAAAGAACAATTGACAAAATTATTCGATTATGAAACCACGCGGATTTATTCAGGTAAAAAATAAACCCGATTGTTTCATCTTCTTTGAAAATAAGATATACAGTGATGAAAGATAAGAAATTAAAAGAATTGGAAGAGAAGTACTTTAATGGCCAGTCGTCATTAGAGGAAGAAAGAGTATTGAAAAACTCGGATAATGCTTTTTTTCAATCATTAAATCAGGAAAAAAATAAGACAATGGACTGGTCCTTTGAGGACTTCCAAAGTGAGATCAATGATGATAAGAAACGTATTGTGTGGTGGAATAATAGCTGGATAAAATATGCAGCAGCAGCCATGTTGGTAATGGCTATTGGAATTGCACTATTCCTAAATCAGGAATCAGCAATACAAGGACCTGTGCTCGCCAAAAAAGAAATGAGTGAGTCGAAGCCTGCCGATAAGAAGCTGCTTGACGATCAAAATATAGAAATAACAGCTCCCAAACTTAATGATGAGGTAAGTGCGGAGGACAGTGGAAAGGCGATGCGAACAGCAGAAACTTTTAAACGTCCAAAAGTAAAAAAACAGGCCAAAAATTGGATAGTGAAGAAAGAAGTCGTGACTGAAAGTTCGGAATTGACAACAGAAGAGTCCTACCGGGCAGATTATGTTGTTTTGAATGGGAAGCCTGTCGCGAATGAACAGGAAGCTGTTGAACTGACCCTAAAATCTTTGGGCTTACTGGCAAATAATCTGGAAAATGGTGTAGATAAAGCAATGAATATAAAACAAATGTCAATAACGATTAACTAAAATAAAATGAAAGGTTTTTTAATAGCTTGCCTTCTACTTGTAGCAAGTATGGCAAATGCACAAATTTCAAAATTGGATAAACTTTTTGAACAATATCAAGGAAAGAAAGGTGTAACGACACTCAAGATTGGGGCGCCGATGTTCAAACTATTGGGTAATTTGAAAATAGACGATGAGGATATGCAGACAATTACACCACTGCTTAAGAATGTTAAATCGTTGCGGATGCTGATTGTTGAGGATGGAGAAGATAAAGCTTTAACAGGTATTATTCGGGGGGCGGTGTCTAATTTAAAATATGAAGAGCTTATGTCACTCAACAGTGATGGACAAGATATCCGATTCATGGTAGAAAATATGTCCGCAAATGCCGATATCCTAAACAATCTGTTACTTACAATCAATGGAGATGGGCAAAACCTATTTATGATCCTGGACGGGGCTATACCGTTGAAAGATGTGACTAGCTTGGTAAACGACGGGAATAATAAAGTGAATAAGAACAAAGGAGATAACAACAAAAAGTAGAAAATTATGAAAAGATTACTAACCTTGTTGTGCCTAGTTGGCGTTCTTTTCTCCATGCAATCATGCATGATAAAAAAAGCGTCCAATATGGACTTCGTCAGTCGGTCTAATGTATCTGACGATGCTGAGATTGTTGCGATTAATTTACCGATGTGGTTAACAAAACCCTTTATGAAAAAAGCCTTAAAGGATGATAATGATGAAGATACTCGTGCAATGGCCGAAATTGTAAAGAAATTGAAGAAGTTCAGAATGCTGACACTGTCAAATAATGATAAAATAAAGAATGCGCGTATTTTGGACGATTACCATAAGTTTTTAAAGAAAAATAAATTTGAGGAACTTCTGGTTATTAACACCGATGGCCAGGAAATTTCGCTAAATGCTCGTATTGATAAGAACAATGTCATTCAGCGGGTTTCTTTATTGGTCCATGATGATGAAGATGAAAGTGTATTTATGGATATCAAAGGTAAGTTTTCGTTGGATGAACTTATCGCCGGATTAAATAAGATGAAATCCAAAGATAAGAAGTTGGCAAACAAACTTTAATAAGTACGTTGATTCAAACCGAAACTTCCACTAACCTATAAAAAAAAGCCCTCCAGTAATATACTAGAGGGCTTTTTTTAAAGTAGTTTGATTTTTATGCGCTAAAGACAATGTCCAACGCATCAAAAATATGTTTTTTTGCCAGGTCAAGATCCGCTGCTGTATGTGCATCAGAAACAAAACCTACTTCATAGCCTGAAGGGCCAAAATAAACGCCGCGATTTAACAACTCGCGGTGCATAATTTTATAAGATTCCATCGATTTAGGATCGATTTCACTCGCTTTTTTAATTTCTTGCTGTTCTGTAAATGCAAACCAAAAAATAGAAGCAACATGGAAAAGTTGAACTTTATATCCTTTCTCAGCAATATAAGCACGCATATCATTGACAAAAGCTTCTGTTTTGGCATTTAAATTTGTGTAGAAATCCTTTTGAGCCAAGATACCCAATGCAGCAATGCCGGCAGCCATAGCAACTGGATTTCCGGATAAAGTTCCTGCTTGGTAAACGGCACCATCAGGAGATATACAGGCCATCAATTCTTTTGAGGCTCCATAAGCACCGACAGGCATTCCGCCACCAATAATTTTACCGTAGGTAATAATATCAGGTTGTACATCATAGTAAGCTGAAGCACCTTCAAAACCAACACGGAATCCTGTGATCACTTCATCCATAATCAACATTGCACCATGTTCTTTGGTGATATTACGTAAGAAGTGAACATACTCCTTAGATTGCAACAATAAGCCATTGTTCGCAGGTATACCCTCAATGATAACTGCCGCAATCTGATCTTTAAACTCTGCAAAAGCAGCTTCTAAAGCTTGCTTATCGTTTAATTCGATAACAATGGTTTCGTCTGCAAATGCTTTAGGTACACCGGCCGAAGATGTTTCACCAAAGGTTACCAGGCCAGAACCAGCTTTCACCAAAAGAGAATCGGAGTGCCCATGATAACAGCCATCAAATTTGATGATCTTATCACGTTTCGTATAGCCTCTAGCCAAACGGATAGCAGACATTACAGCCTCGGTGCCAGAACTGACAAAGCGAATTTTCTCAATAAATCGATTGTTTTCGATAATCAACCCAGCTAGTTGGTTCTCCAACGCAGTAGGAGCGCCAAAACTTAAGCCTTTCCCGAGTTGTGCCGCTACTGCTTCACGAACTTGATCATTATTGTGCCCTAAAATTAGGGGACCCCATGAACAACAAAAATCGATGAATTCATTGCCGTCCGCATCCCAAAGATGCGCCTTATCGCCACGTTCAATAAATAATGGGGTACCATATACGGATTTGAAGGCCCTAACAGGAGAGTTTACGCCTCCAGGGAAATATTGTTTTGCTTTTTCAAATAGCTCAGCAGATTTTGCTCTTGAAATATCAGGTGCTTGCATAGTCTATGTATTTGAATGCGAAGTTATCTTTTTTTGAGAAGATAAGTCTCATAGAAACGTAAGGAATCCATAATAGCCTGATATTAGCTATTTAAATTGAGTAATAGTTTCCTTTTTTAGCAATTGTATTTCTTGTTTATTGACAAACAGGATAATCTCATTGGCCGATTTAATTTCAATCTCAAAAGCCGTCTTATTATCATTATATTTTCCAAAAAGGCTTGGACTAAAAAAGTACCCACTGAATTTTTTGCTATCTAATATTGCAAAATTGCCCACTTTTTGATGAACTGAAGTTGGGGGACTTTGATGGTTTGAATTTGAAAAGGTGAAAAAGGCGTCGCCATTCTTATTAAATATGATTGATTTCAATTTAGCGTTGGCCGCAATCCAATTGCCTTCTAAAAAGGAGTAAAATGTATGTTCATGTACGGAAGGAGCCGATAACAGGAAACTGCTGATTATAATACTTTTTAACATAATAAGGTGGATTATAATTTTCTGTTTGACCGCAATGTAATAAAAAGGTTTAAATAATATTTTAAAAAAAGCAGAAGCCCGGAAATGAATTCCCGAGCTTCTGTTAGTTATATTCCGATTATCGAAGATAATTTGGAAGTTATTAAATAAAACCTTTCTCCAATACTTCTTTGGAGTGGTAGGATAAGATTGCTGTAGCGCCAGCACGTCTGAAGCTCAATAACGTTTCTAGAATGACACGTTCGTCTAACCAGCCGTTTTGAATAGCCGCCTTTAACATCGCATATTCTCCGCTGACATTATACACCGCAATTGGCAGATCGAAGTTGTCTGCAAGAAGTTTAACGATA
>NZ_DKSP01000147.1:15963-17426 GCF_002472745.1 Sphingobacterium sp. UBA7253
GAAGTCCTGGTTTTACCATCAGAAAATCTGCTCCTTCCTGTGCATCGAGCTGTGCTTCGATCAGCGCTTCTTTTGCATTGGCAGGATTCATCTGGTAGGTCTTTTTATCGCCATGCTTGGGCGCCGAGCCTAAGGCATCTCTAAAAGGACCATAATAGGCCGAAGCATATTTTGCCGTATAGGACATCAAAGAAACGTTTGTAAAACCATTATGGTCCAATAGCTCACGGATGTAACCGATGCGACCATCCATCATATCTGATGGAGCAATGATATCTGCACCTGATTGCGCATGTGCCAAAGCCATCTTGCCCAATACCTCTAATGTCTCATCGTTTAGGATCTCACCGTTTTCGACAATTCCATCGTGCCCATCACTGCTGTAAGGGTCCATAGCAACATCCGTTACGATACAAGCTTCCGGAAAATTTTTCTTTACAGCTGCAATCGCACGTAAGTATAAACTTCCATCACGGTAGCTTTCTGTAGCATATTTGTCTTTTAAGGACTCTTCAATGTTAGGGAAAAGATCAAATGAGCGTAAGCCCAACTTTAGGCAACTTTCCACTTCTTTCAATAGATTGTCTATTGAATAGCGATAGATGCCAGGCATCGATTTAACCTCAGTTTTTTGATTTTGCCCATCGACGATAAAAAGTGGGAAAATCAAATTTGACGCGTCTAAACGTGTCTCTTGAATCATGTCGCGAATCACGGCAGATTTACGATTTCTTCTCGGACGTTGTAACATTATATTAAGATTATTTATGATCTATGTTGTTTATTTCAACGTCAGTGGAATCGTTTACCGACGTTGAAATACAAACTACTTTATATGATTCTAATACTCCAATCCAAAAACGGCTTCAGAAAGACCTATTTCATCTGGAGAATAAGGAAGTGTATAAGGGACATTCATCTCATCAAACTTTGCACCGGTAGAGCGGCCAATACAAATTACTTTCTGGCCCGGTTCCAACAGATTGTCCGCAAAATAAGCTTCCACGTTGCTTGGACTGGTAAAAACCAATACCTCCGCATTGGATGGATCTACATTTTCTTCTAAGACCGTTTCGTATACCGGTATATTGATGATTTTCGTCTCCGCGCTTAACGCTTTTTGGATTGTTTCCAAAGATTCTTTCGCACGTGGAATAAGCACGGTACCACCATTGGCCAATTCAGCAAATTTCTTCGCAATTTCCTCCATATTGATGCCCTCACTGTCGCCAGAGAAATCAGCAACGCGGTCATATTTACGCAAAATCTCTTCCGAGCCGCGGCCAATGACACC
Source organism: Sphingobacterium sp. UBA7253 (assembly GCF_002472745.1). NCBI lineage: Bacteria > Pseudomonadati > Bacteroidota > Sphingobacteriia > Sphingobacteriales > Sphingobacteriaceae > Sphingobacterium > Sphingobacterium sp. UBA7253. The sequence goes on from NZ_DKSP01000147.1 coordinate 17,258, forward strand.
GATCTTGGTCTTTTTGCTCAAACGAGGCTCTAAATTGAAAAAGTGCTCAATACCATTTTTGCTTGAAAATATAATCCAGTCAACATGTTTTAGGATAAAAGGATCCAGTTTATTGATAATAGGGAATATTTTGATCAAAGAGCGGCCCTCAATAGTAATATTGTGCTTG
>NZ_DKSP01000147.1:17565-21856 GCF_002472745.1 Sphingobacterium sp. UBA7253
CCATTGCTCTTGCGAAATAGGAATTTTCGTCTACCTCCCGGGAGATAAATACAGATTGTGGCAGCTTTCTATCCTTTGCATACTTATTGAAAATGCGCTCCGCTAAACGTGTCGCATCGGTATCTCTAAGGTAAACACGATCAGGGAAATCTTCACTTGTTTCAGCAATAGAGGCCCAAGCTTCGTATTCGTCACCGCTTTTGCGGCAATAACAGCCAAGTGGCGCATGACATCCTGCATCAAATTTATTTAATACCAAACGTTCTACGGAGATTGTTTGTGCTACTTCTTCATTGTTCAAGGGCTGTAAAGCTTCAAAAAGTTCCCTGTCAACCTCACGGATCTGAATAGCAAGTACCCCTTGCGCTGGTGCCGGAATAATTTCAACGGGAGGAATCTCCTCCACATGAAAATCTGTAATATCCATTTCAATACGGCTAATACCTGCTTTTGCAAGTACTATGGCATCATATTGCTCATCACGTAGTTTTTGGATTCTTGTCTGCAAATTACCACGGAGATCGTCAAATTCTAGATCAGGACGTAGTGCCGAGATCTGCGCTTTTCTACGGTTAGATGATGTTCCAACTGTCGCATTGTGCTTTAATGAGAGACGTTTTTTGATATCCACACAATCTTTGTGGATAATTAATAATTCAGCTGGATCTTCGCGCTCAGAAACCGCTGCAATGATCAATCCTGGAGGATTGACCGTAGGTAAATCTTTGTGTGAGTGTACAGCTAAATCAATGGTCCCGCTTAAAAGCTCTTCCTCAAGCTCTTTAGTGAAAAATCCTTTGCCTTCTAATTTATCCAAACGAAGGTGTTGAATAATATCACCTTGTGTTTTAATGACTTTTAATTCTGCTTCAATTCCGATTTCTGCCAATCGATCTTTTACAAAATTTGCCTGCCACATGGCAAGAACGCTTCCCCGGGTACCGATAATTAGTTTTCTATTCACGTTAATTTTACTTTACCTATTAAAACAATCACAAAGATGTTCCACCGGTAGCTACGTATTCAACTAGCACAGAATGTGTTTCAATTCAATTGAGCCCCGGAAAATGAACAATTTCGGAAAAATGTGTTTAATACCATTAATCAGAGCAAAAATAAATAAATAGAAGGAATATGTTGACACGTTACTGTCATTATATGTCAGGAAATAATTGATAAACCGAAATTTATGGGAAACAGTCAAATGGTAGCTCCATGGGGTGTGAGCAGAGCACATTCAGCGAGTAGAATAACCTCAGTACAAAACCTAGGTGATAATAATAAAAAGTCGAAGGAAATCACTGCTCCAAGAGCAGGTTTAGTGTTAGTTCTTTTCCGTTTCTGGAGTTTTAACCAAAATTTCTTTCGCCATAACCATTGGAACCTTGATGTATTTCTTTTCCATATAGTTGATGACTTTTTCCAAGACCTCTCTCGCTTCGGGGGTTAGGGCTTGAACCTCTTGGGCAAAAACCTCATTTAGAGCGAATGATTTAATTTCTTTAATCTTTTCAGGAACCTCACGCATAGCAACTTCTACGCGTCGCTGTTTGATTAAAGGTAAAAATTCTTGGATATTGTCCTGGATAATCTTTTCGGCACTCTCCAATTCATTATAACGCTCTTGGATGTTTTTCTCCGCAATAGCTTGTAAGCTGCTCACTTCAATATAATGAATCGGATTATTTTGGAGAACTTCAGCATCAAGATCATTCGGAACGGCTAAGTCAATGATAATTTTCTTATCAGTCTCTCCATTTAATAAGGATTGATAAAGTGTGTTGTCAATAATGGAAGTCGGTGCACCTGTACAGGTAATCAGAATATCAAAACCTCCTTTGTACTGATCAATATCGGCCAAGGGGTAAGCTTCAGCATTTAATTCTTCGGCTAGGGCCTTTGCATTCTCCACTGTGCGGTTGAAAATAACGAACTTAGCTTTTTGGTTCTTCTGGAAATATTTTGCTAAATTCTGATTGGTTTCTCCAGAACCAATGATGACGATTCTAGGGTTTTCAACCAGTTTTAATTCGCGTAATTTGCGATAGGCAAGAGAGACAACTGAAATTGGGTTTCTGGAAATTTTAGTATAGGTGTATACTTCTTTAGCAGTTTTTACGAGACGATCCATCATCAGACGTAGAAAATCTCCAGTAAAACCAGCTTCTCTACAACGATCATATGCCCGACGTACCTGTGCCAAAATTTCTTTTTCACCAACAACAAGACTTTCAAGTGAACATGACATCCGAAGCAGGTGATTTAAAGCATCCATACCCTCGTATTTGTTGACCTGTCCCAAGTAACATTGTAGTCTTTCCTGAGGAACACAGAAGTTTAATTTCCCCATAAAATCAGCAATGAATTCATGGGTCAATTCGTGAGCACCATAAAATACAAACTCTACTCGGTTACAAGTACCAATATAAAAGATCTCTGGAATGTCTAGGCTATGCTTTAGATTGATGAGGCGACTTTCTAAATCCTCATTGCAGATCACTAGATTACCTAGATCTTTTAGTTCGACATGTTTATGAGTAAACGCTAATACTTTAAGATTTTTCAAAGCTCTAATCCCTCGCTTATATTTAACGGTACAAATGTAGCTTAAAAGCTTTGTGCTTGTGTCAAAAATCTGTCAAAGGGATTAATTTAGAAAGATTTTAAATAGCTGTTTTTTCTATTTAATAATCTGTTTTATAATTACTTATGTTATGGCTTGGTGCTAAATGATTTTCGTCACGATAGATCGTGACGAAAATTTTAAGCGATAGAATACGATAAACTATTCTTTAATACCCGTATTTGTGCTTGCAGAGTCGATGGTAACATCTTCCAATTCTTCCACATAAGGTTCTTCTTCAGAAGTAGTAGCTTCTTGAATTTCACTATCACTATATTGATAATAGCTGTCGAAGGTCTTGCTGCTTTTATTGTAAATTAATGCGTACTTGGAGTTTTTGTTCTTGACAATAATTCCATCGGCAGGAGCAGGTACTAACTTCATCTCATCCATAAAAATTTTCTGTCCCTTTTTGAAGCTGTTGATGAGTGGCAGTTCGCTTGAATATTCCTTCCAGAATAAAATATCGCCTTTTGCCGATATGATCCAGATGGCACTACTCTGGTAGTCGTTCTTTTCTACTAGGAAAGCCATTTCTTTATTCCAACTGTCTGCATCGTTGCGATCTGTAAAGTTCCCATAGCAGAAAACAGATTTAGCCCGATCTTTTATCCGAGTAAACTTGTATATAGGTTTATCATCTACGGGCTCTAGGTAGCTATTGCCCATAAATATCTTTGTAATCCCCCTTCTGTAGCGTAATGGAATGTTGTCGTATTCCGGAAGAGTGAAGATAGCATTATTCCAATGTTGATAGTCTTCTAATGAACTCCATCCATCAGCATCTTCCAGGTCTTTGGGATCGGCATTGTCAAATCCGGCAACAGCTGTCGCGGTACTATCTACTTGCAAGCCGTCGAAAGCTTGTCGCTGGCTATAATTGTAATATCCGCCACCCGCTAGGATAACCAATAGGACGATTCCAATAATGATATATATCCTTTTCTTTTTATTTGGCTGTGCGGGTTGTTCTGCAGCGATTTCTTCAACTTCTCTTTTCATGTTTATTATTCGGCTTAATGCTAAAAATTATACTCATCTCTTTTAAACAAGTGAAAACAAGATCTAAATGATTGTTGGTCTTTTGATTAGCCTTGTTTTTTATTTGTTCTAAGCGTTAATTGCGCTTAAAAATAGAATAATTTTTCAAAAAGTGAAATACAAGTTATATATGTGTCAATATTCAACTTATATTCGTAGCAGTTTTAAAGGAATTTGAATCATGATTATTATCAAAAAATACGTTGCCATCGTTGGACTAGTCATTTCTTTTTTGTCCAGCATGACGCCGTTCTTAAAAGTGCCTATTAAAGGAAATTGGAATTTATATCAGGTAGATGCCTATTTATTCTTCATTACATTACTTATTCTGGGGGTGACGGCCCTTTTATTTTTTGTTCGTGCAGTTCGAGCTTATCAATGGATGACTCGATTAGCCGCCTGTTGGTACCTGTTGAGTATAACAGCGGTCTGGTTCAAGATCAATAACTATTTCGGTTGGGGATTTGCCGATAAATTGCTTTCGAAATCCTTACACATGCGCTGGGGCTGGATTGTCTATTTGATTGGAATTTTACTGTTATTGTTGAGTACCAAGAAGGTTTCTGCGACAGCTGAATAAAATAAAGCCGTTTATCAAATAAAACTTTCATGACTTCGCAGACACCA
>NZ_DKSP01000147.1:21870-24485 GCF_002472745.1 Sphingobacterium sp. UBA7253
TCTTTCTGGCCAATAAGATCAAGCAGTTTCAGAAAAAAAATAAGCTAGATGAAATTCATCTAGCTTATTTTTTGTTTGGACGATGCGGTACGAAATGACTTTTCAGCTTGTCCAGTCCTAAATCCTCTTCAATCTTATCCAGTTCGTAAGACCATATTTTTTCATCCAAAATTTCGTTAAGGACTTTTGGATTAGTAAGATCTACAGGACGTACACGTTGTTCTCTGTTGATTGGTGAGGTCAGTTCCTGCAAACTGCCGCTATGCCGTATGATCTGAAAACGGAAGGTAGGCCATTTACCAACATTTGCAAAGTTGCCTGTATAAAACTGCATAGAGTCGTGCGGTGGTATCTTATTACTGAAAATACCTTTCACTTTATTCGCTGTCGCTTCAGATACAGATACCAGGAGTTCAAAGCTCGTTTCATTGATGATGTGTAATTTGGCAAGTCCATCTTTGTGATCTCCCGAGATTGCCAAAAGTATTCCTTTTTCGATAAATCGATGTGGTGTCAGTGGTGTCGCATGCTGGTCAAGTTCATCATCTGCGCGACGCATATTACCGAAGACAAGGGTGATTTTATCCATTGGCACCGGAATCTCAAAACCGGTGTCGTCTGTAACGCCTACAATATCGTTGGGCTGCATGGATGTGATATGCCCCTCAATGGGTTCATCGACAAACCGTACTAAGTCGCCTATTCTAAATTTCATGTTTACTTTACTTTTGTGTCAATAATATATAGTAGCTTTTCAAGATCCGCGTGATCATTGTATAAATGAAATCCGACACGGATTCCCGAACCTCGGGGAAAGCATTTTATGCCCTCATCCAGGAGTGTTTGATAATTGTCTGGGTTGATCTGAATATTGAAAATATTACTCTGTGGACGTCTATTGATGATGCTGTCCAATAACAGTTTTCTGTCGGCAAGTTCTGTGCGGGCATCTTCGATCAATTTTTGGGTATAGGCCACAGTTTCGGCAAAGCCCCATTCCTCCAATTGAAGAAGAGACTGCTGTAGCGTTCCGTGCGATAGTGTGTCCAAATGCCCTGGTTCAAAACAGAGTTGTACCACAGATTTATTCATCCATTGATTGTTGAGGAAGCTGTAATTTTTTTGGATATCCGCATAAAGCATCGCTTTGAGTCTTTCACTTAAGAGGACAAAGCCATTACCAAAGCCAGCCATAAGCCATTTGTATCCACTTGATAATACGGCGTCAAAGCCAGAAAGTGCGAAATCAAAAAGATCTGTCCCTAAGTATTGGGTGCCGTCGCCTACAATCAACAACTCGGGATGCTGATGCTTTAATTCCTGTATGAAGGATAGATCTATTTTTAACCCCGAAATATATTGAACAATGGAAAGGATGAGAACATCTGGTTTGAATGTTGCTATTGTGTCCAATAAATTCGTTTCCAATTGTTCGTCCATCGTGACAAATTGGTGTTCAAAACCACTTAATATCGTCGGAAAATTAACGGAAGGATAATCATTATTCAGTAATAAAACCTTAGCTTGTTTTGGTAAACCTGCCAATAGCGCATTGAAGGCAAAGGAAAAACAACTTGATAAGAAGACATTTTGGGAAGGGCAATTGAAAAATTTACCGAGCGTATCCCGACAGGCATCTAAAGTTGCACCTTGCTGTTCACGTAAGGTGCTGTTCGCGTCGAAGAAATCTTGGTCTCTTTTGGCGCGCCAGGCCTTTGTTTCACGTGAAAGTAAGCCGGATCCTGGTGTGGTGAGGTAAGTTACCGCTGAAGCGATGTCAAAATGTTTACGATAGGGACTACTCATGTCTTTGGTCTTTTGTTAGTATTGCTAAATAATCTGTCAAGGAGAGGTATTCTCCGCCCATGCTTTCCAAATGATCTGTGTGAAATTGGCAATCAATTAAACAAAGTTCAATTTCTTGGGCGAGATAAATCAGAGCCGCTTTCGAAGCGTTGGCGACTTTTGAAAACATGCTTTCGCCACAAAAGACACCATTGATTAACACACCATAAAGCCCCCCAACCAGTATACTATCTTGCCAAACTTCCACCGAATGTGCATAACCCAGCTCCGCAAGTTTACTATATGCTTCGATCATGTCCTGTGTTATCCAGGTTCCAGTCTGATCTTTTCTATTCATAGTTGCGCAAAGCTGAATGACTTCTTTAAAGCTGCGGTCTATCGATAAGGAAAATGTTTTTTTCCGGAGAACACTCGCCATGCTCTTGCTGATCTTGATCTTGGACGGATCGATCACAAATCGGGGATTTGGGGCATACCAAAGTATCGGGCTATCATCACTGAACCAGGGGAAAATTCCGTTACTATAGGCCAGTAGCAAACGATCTACCGAAAGATCTCCTCCTACGGCGAGTAAACCATCTTCTTCTGCATAGCTTGGGTGTGGAAACTCCAGTCTTTTCGTATCCAGTTCAAATACCATGGTTATTTAACATGCTGCGATAGATGGTACTATTCTGGTTGACGCGGTTCTTTGCCTATCTCTTCAAATAGTTTATCCATGTGTTCAACATATTCGTTGGTATCATCGAGGAAGAACTCCAATTGAGGAACAATCTTTACCTGGTTCTTAATTTTTGCACCCAGTTTGT
>NZ_DKSP01000147.1:24619-25553 GCF_002472745.1 Sphingobacterium sp. UBA7253
GCGTATTTCAGATGTTTTGGAACGAATGGCCTTAATATCCTCCTGTGCCGTTTTTGTGTTTAAAAAGCTCACGTAAACGCGGGCAATCGCTAAATCCGGCGTAACACGAACCCGTGTAACCGTAATAAATGCTCCAGGAGCCCATGAATTACCTTCGCGTTGAAATAATGCTGCTAAATCCTGTTGAATCACCCCAGCAAAACGTTGCTGTCTCTTGCTTTCTGTTCCCATCGTATACGTTTCTATGTTGAATATTCTCAATTATGTCAAACAAAAATAGCCAAAATTTCAATTAAAAGAGAAATTTGGCTCGACCTCTTGTCGCTTACTTGACAAAAAATATACAATAAACCATCGATTGGTAGCGAACGGATTACAGCTTTGAAAACAATAAAATAAGCAGCACAAGAAAAAAGGCACATCTTGGTTTGACGTGCCTTTAAATTTCGATTCACAATTGGTTAGGTAATTTCTTTCAAGTTTTAAGACTTTGGGGTCTATCATATTTGGTTTGAAATTTCGGTGTATTTAAAGCGGTAAGTATTTACTAACCTTACCATCTTCTATTTTTTCATCTCCCTTACACTACAAACATAGGAATACTTAAAAAACTGACAAAATAACTTTTAAAAATAAAGTGAGTGGTTACTTATAATGTGTGTTTATCGCGATTTAACAAACTTTTAACATTTAATTTTTTTTGTAACGGCCCTTTTTTTTTACGAGATTTTTTGTTTTTCATCAAATTGTCCGAGCAAAATGTATGCAATCTTTGCATTGATATAACCATTTGCAATTGGTATTTTTGTAAAAATTGTATGTGATAGAATTATCAGGAGCTTCAATCAACGCTAAACCGACCAAAGGCTTTTGATAATAACGGGATCAAAAAGAAATTATACGAATGAAAATCTGGCAAAAAAATATAGATGTC
>NZ_DKSP01000147.1:25702-27621 GCF_002472745.1 Sphingobacterium sp. UBA7253
ATTCTTTTGTAGAATCGTTTACGGTGGGCAATGACCGCGTAATGGACCTGCAACTTGCTGCTGCGGATGTTTTGGGTTCATTGGCCCATACACGCATGTTGAATAGCATAAATCTGATGACCGATGAGGATCTAGTGCTTGTACAAAAAGAACTGAAAAATATCTATAAAGAAATTATAGCCGGTGACTTTCGTATTGAGGACTCGGTAGAAGATGTGCATTCACAGGTCGAAATGCTGCTTACACAGCGTATTGGAGAGGCAGGTAAGAAAATTCACTCCGGCAGATCCCGTAATGACCAGGTTTTGGTCGATCTAAAATTATACTTCCGCTCAGAGATTCAGCATATCATCCAGAATACAGAAGCTCTTTTTAATGAATTGATCCAACTCAGCGAGCGATATAAGCATATTCTGATTCCGGGATACACGCACTTGCAGATTGCAATGCCTTCATCTTTTGGATTATGGTTTGGTGCTTACGCAGAAAGCCTTGTTGATGATCTGGAGATGATGCGTGCCGCCTGGAAGGTTTGTAATAAGAATCCTTTAGGATCTGCTGCAGGCTATGGATCATCTTTTCCATTAAATAGAACGATGACGACGCAATTGCTGGGATTTGAAGACCTAAATTACAATGTGGTTTATGCACAGATGGGGAGAGGTAAGACCGAACGTATCTTGGCACAGGGCATGAGTTCCATCGCCGCGACATTGGCCAAATTTGCAATGGACGTATGTCTGTATATTAATCAAAATTTTGGCTTTATCTCCTTTCCGGCACATTTAACCACGGGGTCGAGCATCATGCCGCATAAAAAGAATCCAGATGTCTTTGAGTTGATCCGTTCACGCTGTAATAAGATACAGGCATTGCCAAATGAAATTGCGTTGATGACTACCAACCTGCCGTCTGGTTATCATAGAGATCTTCAATTGTTAAAGGAAAATTTATTCCCGGCTTTTAAATCGCTGAATGAATGTCTTGAAATGGCAGCTTTCATGTTGGAAAATATTTCTGTTAAAGAGAATATCCTGAACGATCCAAAATACGATTATTTGTTCTCTGTTGAAGTCGTAAACAACGAGGTTCTGAAAGGGGTTCCTTTCCGGGAGGCCTACAGGACTATCGGCATTGATATCGATGAAGGCCGTTTCAAGCCATCAAAAGAGGTAAACCATACGCACGAAGGAAGCATTGGAAATCTATGCAATGATCAGATTCAACGTATGTTCGGAGAGGTCAAAGCAACTTTTGGTTTTGAAAAAGTCGAATCAGCATTGGATGATCTTTTAAAATAAAAATGTGCTGTGACCCTACAAAGGAAACAGCACATCAACATAAAACGGCCGGTAAGCACATGCTTACCGGTCGTTTTCTTTTCTTATTTTTTTATAGAGAACTTAAAATGTGTCTCGGAGTCGAACGATTCGCCCGCTTTTAACAGGGTTGAAGGAAATTCCGCCTGATTGGGCGTATCCGGAAAATGCTGTGTTTCCAGACAGAATCCGGCATAAGGCAAATATTTATAACCTCTTTTGCCAAAATCATTTCCCGTCATCCAGTTTGCTGTATAGAGCTGTACACCAGGCTCCGTTGTAAAAACATCCAGCTGAATGCCTGTGTTTTTTGAATAGACTGTTGCACAAGGCTGCGAAATAGGCTGGTTGTTGACATAACAATGGTCATAGCCTTTGGCAGCGATCAATTGTTCGTTATTTGCAGTAATATCTTGAACAATAGGTTTGGGTATGCGGAAGTCGAAGGCGGTGCCCTCCACAGGTACTATTGCATTTGGTATCTGGTTGTCGTCTACAAATAAGACCTCATCTGAGTTGATCTGAAGGATTTGCTGCAATACGTCGCCACTGCCTTCCCCATCCAGATTGAAGTACGTATGATTGGTCAAGTTGACGTGC
>NZ_DKSP01000147.1:27726-28316 GCF_002472745.1 Sphingobacterium sp. UBA7253
TGATTGGTCAAGTTGACGTGCGTATCGGCATCCGATTGCGCATGATATTTGATAATGATCTCGTTATTTCTGGTCAGGGTATAAGAAACCATAACTTTTAAGTTTCCTGGGAAGCCCTCTTCACCATCTGGGGAAACATAATAAAATTCGACGTGCGATTGATAAGTTACCCTTCTGTCCCAAACCTTATCATGAAAGCCCGAAATACCACCATGAAGACAATTATTGCCATTGTTTTGCGGAAGCGTATAGAGTTTTCCGTCGATTTCAAATTTACCCGCAGCAATGCGATTGGCGAAACGCCCTGCTGTGCATCCATGGTATTTCTCATCAGAATCTAGGTAGGCCTGAATTGAATCGAAGCCCAGTGCTACATCCACTAAATTTCCCTTGTTATCAGGTACCAAAATACTGACAATACGTGCACCGTAATCCGTTAAGAGTACCTGCATCCCTCCTTCGTTTTTTAATAAGAGCAAATGCGTGTTTTTGCCTTCGATTGTACCTTCAAAATGTTTTGGAATAAGTGTTTGATATTTCGTCATGATGGATCCCTATTGGTATTTAGGTTAAATTTACATTTAATTTTC
>NZ_DKSP01000110.1:0-6551 GCF_002472745.1 Sphingobacterium sp. UBA7253
ATTAGACAAACAATGCTACTGGATGACCTCATGAAGACAGTAACAAAATCTGGTGGAACAATGCTTTCAAAGGCTGTCATTGAGAAAGTACGCGAGCTTTTTCACTCTGGCGAATTGGAAGGTTCAGAGCCTTTCGAGAAGATTTTGAAAATGTATAAAGATATAGGTATCAATATTTGATGTGTCTGACAACAATAGATGGCTGACGCCTTTAGTACCTGCATTGCCGTGTTAGAAAGAACAATAACATCGACCTTTCTTCAGTATACCAGTGGGAAAATCTCTGGTCAAAATTTCTACTATATTCTGATTATTCTTAAGTATGAGATGCCTTTCAACTTGCAGCGATATGTTTAAAGATCAGTTGCGGTAATCTTCATTAAATTAATAATCAAATTTTCAGTTTATATCCATCAATGGTGGGCACCTTCAAATGACCAATCTCGAAGATTTTTTTGCTCAGATTGGAACGTCTTTAGATTGTCTAATGACACAAAATATTCGGAAATAGATACGATTTCTAGCTCTTTATCTGCATTCACAAATTAATTTCAATACGGTTTCCCGCATTTCAAACTTTATAGTGTTGGTATATTTGTTCACTGGATAGCAGGTAAATCTCTCAACAGTATAAAGCATAATGCGGATAGGTTTTTGATATTGTCATTATGAAAAACGAGGAACATTTGCCATCTTTAGGTTTAAGCCACTATAATTAACAGAAATATGGAAATTACCCCCTCGACTCTAAATAAAATCAACGAATCGTTAAGCGGTCTACTTCAGCGCAGAATTGGTGGGTCAGTGAATATAAAAGGCATACACTACCAAGTCCTATATGGTTGTTATATCCTTCTAAAGGAGCTATCAGACAGTACAAACATACGCACTGTAACATTAGAAGGGATTGAAGATATTGATCTGAATTGTTCTAAGATATATGCTAATGACAGTGTTTATATCCAGCTCAAATCCTCTGTCAATAAAATGGATGCAGGTTCATTCTGGACTATGGGCGTTCTACAAAATTTTATCGACGCTTATCTAATAAGCTCTCAAAGTAGATTTAAATTGGTTTACAATATGCATATTGCGAATGGTAACCTATCTACACTTATCAACCGAAAGGAAAAGGCTGTTGTACCAAATTTCTGGATTGAGAAAATTAAGACTTATAATGCCAATGTTGATTGTAACGATTTTTTCAGCAAGGTGTCCTTTGAATTTCAACCTTTAAATGACCTATACGCAAAGATCCAGGCTATTTTAATCAAGGATTGGAACATTAACATCGGTACTGAGCTACAGTTCCTAAGATCAATTTTTTATCATATTCTCATCTGGTCGAAAGAGCGAAAGAAAATCACTTATCTCGACTTAAATGCAGTTATACAAGAAGTAAAAGATTCTTACTCTAAAGCGCACACAAATGAGGCAGTAAAAAATAACTGGATCATAAAAGTAGATTATGATTCAAAACATAACTATAAAGCAGAGGATTATTATGATGGAAAAGCTGCAAGACCGCAACATATCGCCTTAGGGTTACCTGTGAAAAGAAAAGTGTGGCAAAAGCAGATCATCGGAAATGTAAGCAGCTCGGATGTAGTGCTTATTAAATCGTCAAGTGGCCAAGGCAAATCGACACTGGCTTGGCAAACTGGATTCCAATTATGTACTGCATTTACTGTATATCAAATTAATAACTGCAAAAGCTCAGCCGAAGTAAATTCTATTGCAGAGTTTATCGAATCTAGAATTTTGATTGGTGAAATACTATTGGTTATTATTGATGGCCTTACAACCGCTGTCGAGGCCTGGCCTGAGGTTGTCAGAAGGACTATGGACACAACTGCTAAGTTCATAATTACCTCACGTGAGGAAGATTGGCATCGCTATGGTGCAGATATCTCCAGGATTAATATTTCTATTGTTGATATTTACCTGAGCTTTAAAGAAGCTGGAGATATCTATGAACAACTTAAAAGAAAAGGAAAAATATATCCAGGAATTAAGGAATGGCAACCTTTATGGGAACGAGTCAGCCAAAAAGGTCTTCTGATCGAATTTACATTCCTTCTTACGCAGGGTCAAATGATTGAGGAGAGATTAAGCTACCAGTTAAACGCTCTCCACAATACAAAGTCTTCGGGAGCTAAATTGGAAATTTTACGGATGGCAACTCTTGCGGATTGTCTATCCATCCGGTTAAAAACATCAGTATTACTGAAATATGTGAAAGACGAGATTGGATTCGATCAGGATCGTGACTTTATTATCAGCGAGCTTGAAAAAGAGTATTTAATAAACTTTGATAGCCAATATATTGAAGGCCTTCATCCTATAAGATCTGGCCATATGAAAAATCTGCTGCATAAAAATATCCCCATTGAGATGTCACTCATCAATCTATTTAAATTGATCGATAGCGATAGTAGAAGACATGATTTTTTTATCAATGCCCCCGATCTCTTAACCAAAGATAATAAACAGCAATACTATGACGGGATAGCAGAGCTGCTATACGAAGGTAAATACTCTGACATGGTGTATGCGCTTGACGGCATTATGCATAGTGAACCAAGGAGATACTGGTCGGAAAATCGGGCTGTTTTTGATGAAGCATACAGCTTGGGCGGTATCGAGATTTTTTCATTGGGTACAGTTCCTTTCAGTAAAATTGACTCCTTAGAACAATTTGCAAATTTAAACTGGGATAAAGCTGCAACATTCAGACGTTTTATAGAATTAAAACAAAAGCTTCCTACCTACAGTTTTGAAAATACAGAAGTATTTCTATTTGCTAAAGTCCTACAAGCTAAATTAAATCAACGGAAAACCCTGCCTGAATCGTATGAGGGGCTTGAATTTCTAATACGCTGGTTCAATGCTTTAAATATAAACACCACCTTTCCATCTGTAAGCCAATCAATTACCATATCAAATATTGTTGAATTACCCCTAAATGAAGCTAAAGAGTTAATGCTTTATTTTCGGATCAGTGATCTTCCGACATATCAGAAATTTATAGAAATTAACCGAAATGTACTTATAAGTTACCTGAAGTATCATACAGGGTCGTTAACCATTGAAGAAGCTGATGGAAATGTTCAAATGAACTATGTGCTCGCAGATAACGAGCTGGATAGGATAAATGAATTAAGTATGTATCGGATAAATTTAATGCATGCATTTTTCCCCTATTTCAATCTCTATTCAACCGAAGCTATACTGCTTCCGTTTCCATCGGAAGAAATAATTGCTGTTACACGTAATGCGTCAATTAAAAAGCTGTCCTCTGAGGCAATAGGTGATACATTTAACCAGCACTTAAATAAGCTTTGGACAGTAGCTATTACTAGGAACTATGAAGAAGGATCGGCATACGCTTGGCAAAACAGCATCCTCAATGTTCGTCAGTTAGGGATAGCCTGGGCGAAAAATTCGATCACATTCGTAGACTCTCTTTTAGAAGGTAATTTAGAAAAACGAAAAAAATCTGCTTCGACTATAGACCAAAGAAAGAAGGAGCTGGCTAATGCGCTAGCGCTGAGAAAAGCCTATCCAAGCTATGAGAGGAAGTACTTTGAACCCAAAGACTTTGCAGATGAACAGGCCACCATTGACAGCTGGCTCGACTCTCTCGCTAAGTTTAACAGTCAATTGTTGAATATATTTTTGCCAGAAGATGAACAAGCAAGACATGTTGCTTTAATAAATCTAAAAGCGCTTTACTTGGATCTCCAAAAAATGCAGCAGGCCTTTGCTCAAATGGAACATAAGACGATAGCCTATTTTGATTCAGGGAGCCTTTGCATTGATGAAAATACAACATATAAGCGTATGTATACAAGTGTTCTTTACTATGTCTCTCATCTCCCACTGGAATTGACTGGCCTAGTCCATGTAGGACGTGTAGCTGTGGAAGATTGGTGGAAAACTGAAGAGTCGAAACTGATAAGACATGTAGACAGGATACTAAAAAAAGTCGAACAGTCAACGACTTATAGGTTTATCACATCCAACTCTTCTATCGAGACAAGCACTTTAACCTATTACACATTTGGTGTTGAAAATATAGACCTAGCGGATGCAGATGTAATTCTATCATTGTCTTCAGCCCTATCTGGTTTAAAAGAAGCTGCCTGCGACTTTTTTACTATAATCAGCGTAAAAAATAGTACGGCGACTGGAGCTGTTAGGTTCAGAAGAGATTTTTTTTCAGCACTATCATCCTATATAAGTGGTGACCCAAACATTTCACTAAAGGGATTATTTCCTCTGCCGGTCGCGTTGAGCGCTGAAATCTTATCTACACTACCTGATATAAGTATGCCGGATATTCCCAATGCAACCAAAAAGATGGAAATGCAAGTGAAGATATTGATTGAACTATGGCAGTTGTCAGAACATCGCATCCGTCTCAATAAAAAATCTGAAATTGAAGAAAAATGGCTTGAAGAGGCAGAGTATGAATATGCTGCAAAGATCCAAAACTCATTGTCTGAAATTACGGATGCTAATACTTCATTTACTCATTTTTTATCGGAAGGTCTCAGAAGAGAAATGACTTATTCCAAAGCTCAGATTCTGGCTGCTTTGCACGAATGCTTACAGATAAAATAGTGTTGGCTCAGCTGACTGACAGCTATAAACTAATTTAATATTTATAAATACAAATATATAGTTCCAAAATTACAAGTTAAGCTCAAATATATTTTGGACTCCCCTAATCGATAAACTTAAAAAAATATGTTCTCAGAAATTGTTGACTGGGTTGAACAAAAGCCCCATTTCTGGCAAATTGCCATAGAAAGACTCATTCGTAATAATACACTCACGAGAAGTGATTTGGATGAGATAAAAAATGTATGTAAAACAGAAAACGGATTACTCAACGTATCGTATACGCCTGTAGATTTTGTCTCATTACGGTCATTTATTGCAGCTTCTACCACAAGTTCCAATATCACATTATCCAAGATTCATAGCATACAAAACATTAATGCCTTATCTGGCGGTGCAAGTTTAGAATTTTCAGACACAGGATTATCAGTTGTATATGGAGATAACGGTTCCGGAAAATCAAGTTATACATCTATACTGAAACATGTTTGTAATACCAGAGGGAGCAAACCGCAAATTAATCCAAACCTTTATAATTCATCAGGCTCTTCAATAGCCAGCCAAGCCCTGGTTGAATATTTGGATAGTAGTGGAACTAGCAAGACTATTTCGTTAGTAAATGGTTCGGTCAGTGATGGCGCGTTAAAAAAGATTAGTGTGTTTGATTCTTTCAGTGCACAGCATTACATTGCTGGAGAAGATGAGATTGCATTTATACCTAGCGGCCTCGCTTTGATTGAAAAATTTGCGTTATGTCTGAAAACAATTGAAGAAGAATTAGAGGTAGAAAGCATTTCATTGGCTGGCGGAAAATTCGATGTCCAATTGTTGCATATCGAAGATAACACCAAGGCCAAGGTGTTTATAGATGGGCTAAACCATTCCACCACGCGGGCTCAAATTTGGAGTGCATGTTATTGGGATGCTACCAAAGAACAGAGAAAAAAAGATCTTTCATCTGCAATTTTAGCTTTGATGGCAACAGATCCTTTAACGGCTATTTTGAACAACACCGCGAAGATAAATCGCCTTAAAGTTCTAAAAAACAAGTTTAAATCACTTGAAACAAACCTGTTAACTCCTGAGGCAGTAGATCAAATTGCAACAGTTTTAAGCGACTATAAAACTACAGCAGAAGCATTAAGAATATCTTCTGAGGACGCATTTTCTAACTTACCAATGAACAAAGTTGGAGGTGATACCTGGAAACAATTATGGGAGAGTGCTCGTAAATTCTACAATGAAAGCAAAAATTCGGAAGTTTTTCCTGAAACGGAAGTTGAAAGTAATTGTCCCCTATGTTTACAGACATTGAATGCTGAAGCAAAAGGTAGATTCAAATCTTTTGAAGAATTCATTAAACTTGATACCCAACAACTTTTCGATAGTGCTGATCAGCTATATAATGCTCAGATTAAATCTTTGGAAGACCTTAATTTCGATTTTGCGAGTTTCGAACCAACAATAGCTGAACTCGAATCAGATGACCCAGACTTTAGACGCAAGAATGTGACCTATATTTCCGAACTAGAAAGAGTTCGGAATTTACATTTAAAGAATCTTCGTGAGAAATCGGACCCGTTAATGCCGATACCTGAATTGACAGAAAACTCAAAGGAATTTATAGAAAGTATAATAGCTCAGCTGGAGACAGAAAACGTGCGATTGCAATCTTTATCCATAGCAGATGAATTGCAGCCGCTAGAAGATGAGTTCAGAGAACTGAATAATACGGAAAAACTTCGTGCATCATATTCTAGAATAGGAAGAGAAGTCTTTCGTCTGAAAAAGGCAAAAATGCTTGCAACTTGTAAAGGTCAGTGCCATACTAGAACTTCTACGTCGCTGAGTAATCAGCTCGCCTCTTCTTACGTAACTCAGACATTGCAAAGCAAATTTCAGGACGAACTTCGGGTACTTGGATT
>NZ_DKSP01000110.1:6680-16631 GCF_002472745.1 Sphingobacterium sp. UBA7253
CCAAAGGCGTAAAAGGAAAGCAATACCATTTTCTAAAACTTAACGAGCCCCATGCCGTTAATATGCCTCTAAAAGATATTTTAAGTGAAGGAGAACATAGATGCATCGCCCTTGCCACGTTTTTATCCGAATTGACATTATCTGATCACTCCAGTGCAATAATTTTTGACGACCCTGTTTCTTCGCTTGATCACAAGTGGAGAAATAAAATTGCACATCGCATTGTTGAAGAATCTAAAATTAGACAGGTCATTGTCTTTACACATGACATCTCATTTCTCCTGATGCTACAGGAACATGGCGAAAGAAGCAGCGTTAATATAGAAGTGAAGAGCCTTACAAGAAAGATACAAGAAACTGGTATTGTTGCCACTAATCCCCCATGGGATACTTTGCCTGTAAAAACAAGGATTGGTATACTAAAGACGGACCAAGTAAAAGTTAGTCAGATAGAGAAAAGCGAAACTGATGAAGCGTATAGAGCAGCAGTACAACCACTTTATGGAAAACTGCGAGAGACATGGGAAAGGGCGATAGAGGAAGTTGTGTTGCATGAAGTGATAAAGAGATTTGGACGTGAAATCCAAACAAAACGACTTTCAAAAGTTATCGATCTGACTCAGGCCGATTACGATATCATTGATATTAATATGTCAAAATGTTCTACCTGTTTTTTAGGGCATGATAGTGCAGGAGCATTGAATGAACAAATCCCTGACGCCGCAGAATTTTTGGCTGATATAAAAGTTTTGGAGGATTTTATAAAAGCAATTAGGACTAGAAGGCAATAATCATATGACGACAATAATGCATTTTAAATTAGGTTAAAAATTTAGATGAAAAGCTAAAATGGCATGATGAACTGAAGATGTTACTTGTGTTGACCGTGATATAAACAGAGTGTGGATTACAACATTCCTCGTAAAAAGCATCTGCCATTTTTAGTATATTTAAACATTTAAAGCTATTTATATTACTGCTCCCTGATGACAAAAAAGAAAGCCACAGTTGATGACACAAAAAAAAGGAAAGTAACGGACGCTCCTGAATCCAATGCCGGAGACGATTTTCACGTTCTATGGGCTGTTCGGAAATCAGTCGAGCTCATAAATTTGGATGATGATGGCCTGAAAGCGTTGACACTGGAAGGCACGATTATTAATGATGCAACGGATATTGACCCTGATGGAGATAAGATGCTTGGTGTAGACCTTGGTGAGTATTTTGGTGGAGAGGATTTTGAAAGCGCCAACAAGGTTGTTTTTTCACAGCTAAAATACAGTACCCGGCACAGTAATACTCCCTGGAGTATCGCTTCAATCTGCCAGGGTAAAAAGCATAAGTATACTGGTTCAATCATTCATCGCTTAGCTGAAATTTACAGTGGCTACGAATGCAAGTTCGACAGAAATATCGTACTTGACAAATTAACCCTTAAATTGATCAGCAACAGGCCATTCGTAGAGTCATCTGCTGAAGTGATAGAAAAAACTCAAAATATACTTTCTCTACATCCCAACAAATTCAGCTTCGCAAAGCTCAAGGCTCTAATCGATGCAAAAATGCATGACGCCCTAGACAAACTTCTAGCAGCTTCCTCGCTACCATCTGGCAAGTTTACTGACTTTTTAAGACTGTTGGACTTTTCGGAATGTGGTGTGGCATCGCGATCTGTTTTGAAAGAAGAAATCATTCTATCTATTTCAAGAGTTAATGGTATTGAGAGCGCAAGAAATTATGACAGTTTGCACGTCAAGATCTGGAATAAGATGATGCCTGAAAACCGCATAAAAAACAAATTAACGATCATAGATATCCTTAAGACATTTAACTTTAGTGCGGTAGAAAAATTACTTCCTGTCCCGGCAAAATTTGATTACGACAATGTCTTAGTACCTCGCAAACAATCAGAAAATATTATCGATGCCATTTTTGATTCAGAAAATAGCCCGATATGCCTCCATGCAGGTGCAGGTATGGGGAAAAGTACCATAGTGAGGTTAATAGAGCAAAATTTGCCTAGGGACTGTGTAAGCATTGTCTTTGACTGCTATGGGGCCGGCTCTTATATGGATGTAGTGGATAAGCGCCATAAAGCGGATTGGGCCTTGATGCAAATTTGTAATGAACTCGCTATCAAAACTGGCTCACCTTTTATGTTGCTTCCTCCAGGTCAACCAATTGAAGTTTTCTTTCGCGAATTTCTTGATCGCTTAAAGATCGCGAGCGAAATTGTAAGAAATGTCCAGCCTAATGCTAGAGTTGTTATCATAATAGACGCGGCCGACAATAGCATCACGGCTGCCGAACATTCTTCTGAATCCTCTTTTGTCGAAGAAATAGTTAAAATGGCATTGCCCCCAGGTTGTACACTATTATTAACGACTCGAACACATCGCCTAGGAAGTTTACACCTACCCGTGAGACACCGATCTATAGAACTGGAGCCATTTACTCAAGAGGAAACTCAAAAACGGCTGACAGCTATTTTTCCTGAAGCAAATTCCAATCAAATTAAACAATTTCACGATCTCACAAGAGGAATTCCAAGAGTGCAAACCTACGCCTTGGCTAATCAAGAAGCTGGCTTAGATAAACTACTTGAACCATTAAAGCCTGATGGAAAAACAGTTGATGATCTAATAAGCGTAAACTTAGATTTCGTCAGTTCCAAACTTGGCAATAGGGAATTGATGGAAACGGTATTTCGATACATGATCTTGTTACCTAGGCCTTTTCCATTAACTCTGCTATGCGAATTAGCGGCTGCCAAAGAAACGGTGATTAAGGATTTAGTGATAGATACCGCGCAGGGAGTCGTACTAAAGGATGGCGCGCTAATGTTTACCGATGAGGACTTCGAAGCTTATTTAAGACAGCACTATCCTTCAAACTACTCCGATCTTGAAAACATAGCATCTATTTTGCTTGCTCAAGCGGATAGAGAGGAATATGCGAGCAAACATATTGGAAACTTTCTACTATTAACCGAGCGTTATGAAGAATTAAAGAGTATTGTCTTTAATAAAAAGTATCTAGTAGTTCCTAAAGATCCTGTCATACTAAAAGAAATTGCTATCGATCGGACACGCCAGGCAATGAAGCTTTCGTTGAGAGAGAAGAAAATAGTTGATTTCTTAAAATTACAAATTTTAGCGGCTGAGGCTGCCAAGACTGATGACACTCTAACAGAAACGTTACTTTCTAATGCAGACTTAACAGCAATGTATGGAGATCGAAATACTGTAGAAAATCTATATTTCAAATCGGATCGTTTGACTTGGTATGGACCAGTGCACTATCGTTGTGCTGCTGTATATGCAAGAAATACTGGTACAATAAATGAAGCTAAAGCTCATTTAAAAACAGCACACTCTTGGTTAGATTGGCGTACTCGTGAGCCTTGGAAAGAACGCGAGTTTTATCAAATAGATATAATTGATTTAGCATTTGCCACCGAAGCCATTTGCCGTTTGGAGAATGTAAAGGAAGCAATGAACTGGCTTTGGAGACGTTTTTACCATAAGATGGATATTGTTGCACAGCTACTCCTAAAAAATAGTCTCGATTATGGTACTATCAATGAAGTTGATGAAGCTGTTAGTAGTTTTCAATGGAAATTACCAGCCAGGTTGAACATTATATCTGCATACTTTACTGCTGGTGTAAAGGTCCCTTTTGATACCTTCAATTTGGGAAACGAACTAGATGATGCTTTTAATGGAAGGCATTTACTAAATTTCAGCACTAAACAAAAGGTAATTCATATTGCGGAATATCTAGCGGTACATGGTGAAGAAAACAGTGAGATTCTCAAACTCCTTCAATACTCGACAATTAGCCCTCTCAATAGTTTTCCACGTTTTTATCGGTCAAACTTCAGAAATGACAAAGAGTTTGCCCATTTGGATATGCTTTTCCGATCCAAAGCATTGTTTAGCGCTGTACATGATACGACATTAACCATTGAACAGTTATACCCAAAAAGATTTAAGAAGACTGATGACAGGAACCTTAGCATGTCAGAATCCACGAAGGAGGAAAAAGAACGGTTAGATAATCTCTTCGGAGCAGTGTTGCCTTTCTATTCCCTCAGGGCAAAATTCCTCGCACAGAAGATCGATGAGAAAACATTTCTTGATGAAATTGAGGCTCATAGTAGATTATTGCACCGTAATTACAGTTTATATGCATATAATCGGGAATTACCACACTTTAATGTGTATTATGGAGAAGTCTTTAGCGACATTGCCATTTATATTGAAGACAAAAATCGCTATATCAAATTACTAAAAGACTGTTTTTGTACAAAAGATAACCATATTTCTCTACTTCTGGGAATAGCTAACAATATTTCACGATGTAAAACTGCCCATATTTCAACTTTAGCATTGTTAAAGGAAGCAGATGACCTGATTTACGATGCACAGACCGACGCCAGTGGTAAGATAAGTGACTTCTTGACCTGTGTTAGAATTGGCGGAAAAATTGATCACTCTGTTGGCCAAGCATATTTTAAGAAAATGGTTGAAACCGTATCCGAAATGGATATTGAAGGCTTTGACCAGATCAAGTTCATTGCACAACTCTCTAGTTCTTCAAACGGTATTTATCCAGAAACTGCCTACATGTTCACCCGTTTTGTTGAGTATGCGCACAGCCGTCTAAAAAACTGGGATAACTTTCCCTGGGAAGAAGCGATTGATGGATCAGCTCACCTGGATCCAAAAGGTACAATTGCACTGGTTTGCCGATGGGACCATCTACGCTTCATTAAATTAAAATATTCTATTGTACCGGCGATAGAGCAGGCATTTAACAGAAAGATGATTGAACCAGAAATGGCAGGTGCTTTATTATATGTAAATAGCTCTTATGGCAATAATTTCGTTAGGCACTGTAATCAGTTATTGGAAGCGCTAGTAACAAAAAAATCCGTTTTTGTCGATGCAATCGCAACCGAGATATTTCAATTGATTCGTTATGACTGTCCAAATTACCGCAGGCCAGAAATGGTCAAAGTATTACGTTCGAAGCTCCAAGAAGGCAGTATCTTAATCGCAGATATTGATATATTTTTATCATTCTATGAAAAAAAAGACAAAACATGTCAAATTCAGCCGATATCCAACAATGAGCAGAGAATCAATCTACCCCAAAACCTCAACCCCAACGATTCTGCAGCCATCAAATCCTTTCTAAAAGACTCCGCTGGCGAATATCGCAGTGCAGAGAAAAAGCTTGAGGCAATTCGGGAAATCTGTAGCGTCTCGCAATATCTGGGTTTCTTGAACATTATCTTGGAACTTGACGATGAAGATCTCCACTATTATGGACGCCAACAGCTTTTGAATAGTACGCTGGCACTTTGGCAAGATCACCCAGCACTCAATGATTGGAAAAAGGAAAAATTTGAACAATTTTTCATCAAAATATTCCCTAATTATCTGTCGCATAACGACATATTTAACCATCCTAGTCTAATAGAAGCTGCAAAGATTTTTGGGGCGGATGAAATGCAACTAGCTGAGGTAATCAAAAGAATACTCCCAGCTTATATTGACACACTCAGCTAAACCTTTGTCAAAATAATAGTGCGCCTTTGTTGAGTCAATTACTGGAAATTTCTGTTCCTTTGGATCAAAAGGTCCACCGTAAGCATCATGTTTCGCGTCAAATTCAAAACCTCTTTTATACATATCCAAACCCCAAAAAAGTAAGTTGTCGGCTGTCATTGGAATTTCATTTGTCTCGCCGTTTAGTTCCCACAATTTTCCGTATTTCTTAACTTCTTGAACAGTGTATGGATAGTGTACCTTGATAGATTCTCCAAGCTTTTGTAAGTTCTCACTTTTATCTGAGATAAAAGTAAAGTCCATTTTTGTTAAGCAGTTGTCTTTAAGACCACTCTTTACCATACTATTAAAAACGTCTTCGACAGAAATCATTTCTTTGGCAAATCCGCCAACAAAATTGTCCCACGTGAAGAATGTCTGTTCCATTTTCTTTTGTCCGTAGGATATTAAGGTTGTTAATAAAAGTAATAGTGTCAATATCTTATTTCTCATTCGTGGTGTCAGTTTTTAAATCGACTAATAAAGCTGTTCGCTTAGCAATCTGATATGTCCTTCAATTTTTTTGATTGATATAGTGATCATCTTTATAACTATTAAAATCAACATAAATGCTACTGTTATTAGTTACTATTATGGCATTATACTTTTCAATCGGGCAAGGTTAATACCCGAGCCTAATATACATTATTTATGCTGAATTAATAGGTCTACAGCTATTAACTTTCAAGGTTAATACAAACTGTAATGCGAAGGTATTGGTTTGAAAGTAGGATTGGTTACAGGAATCCTTAGGCTCTAGGCATTCAACCCTTATTTAGTATGCAATGTTGTGGCGATATTGGACCAAATAATCTATGATGTGCATAGAATGGAAGGAGCAAATAGTATGAAATATCATAGACTATACGATAAACCCAATAGAAAAATACGGGGCATCGTATAGATGATTTTTTCGGAACTAATGTACTCTGTCAGTACCGCAGTTCGGTAGCTTGTATTTTTTAACACGTTTAGCCCTTGAATATAAAAACTGAATGGAGATTTTACTTTCTGGTAACGCACTTCAAAATTTCCATTTATAGTAGTTGGATCAGCACTGCTATCACCCAGCCCTGTTTTCAAGAGACTCCAGTCTGTTTTAAATACAAGATTCTTCAGCTGATATTTCCCGGTAATGCTCCATTTATTGAGCGCGACCTTTTGATTATCTGCCAAACTCTTTTGCCAGCTATCTGTTCTTGTCCAGGCTAATTTTACATCAGCAAGCTTTGGTATAAACCATCTTAAGGAAAGGTCTGTCGAAACCGTATTCTGCCGTAGATAAATCTCGCTGTTATCGATCCCTTGTGCTAACCTCATATGGATAGAGGATAGATATACTCCCGGTTCAAACCTACCATATCGTATGCTATACCCCCCGATATTGGTGAAATTGAGATCAGGTCGATCAAACAACTGCACTGTCTTCAACTGCTCGTAGGAAGAAGTCAAAAGGCTGTTCCCTTTGATCTTATCTTTCAAAGTCAATGTACTGTTAAAATGGATTACCCGAAAGTCTGTAAGTCTAAAATTGTTATAGGTAAAAGTAAGTTTATGGAATGTCTGTCCCTCCAGCAGGATATTTCCCCGAGACAAACTATTGTAACCTGTAATCCAATAAGACGGATTAAGGTCCATTGCTGTCGCAAAAGTATAACCTCTTCGGTAATTAAGGCGAAATCCATCCAATGCACTTTTCCCATATTTTAGATCCACCTCCGGTTGTAGAAACCATTGCCCATGACGATTATAGTTTGTTGGAGTCTGGTTGATTAAATATAAGTAATACTGCTTTAAAGAAAATAATATTTTTAACTTATCAAAGTCCAACCGATAGCTCCCACCCAAATAATTGCTGCTGTTTCGATAATATTGTCCGTGATCAAATAACTGTGCCCCGGTTGTATCCTGGGCTCCAACTGACTGCCCATTCTGCCGTAATAATTCATTTTGGGAGTTGACTTCCAGGTGAAGTTGCTGGTTTTGATTGATGACCCAATAGTATTTATAAGACCCATTGAAAAGATGCTTCTTCCGCTCCACAGGTCTCACTATACTATAGTTCGCCATAGAATCAAAACGTATAAAACCACGCAGGAAAAGGCTGTCCGAAGAAAGGGAGAAATTGTCTCTCTCCGAGGTATACTGATGCTGGAAAGCAAATGAGCTGTAACTTCGCAAAGAATGCTTCCAGCTACCTTCCAGGTATTGCTTTAAAACAACAGAATGTCCATCCTGGATTTGTATACTATTGTTGTCTACTCCAAATCTGTCAATGACATTGTTAGTATGCACCTGCTGCTTGGGCATTGTCCAGAATGTACCCAGGTTATAATCCAAGCTAAAATATGGACTTGGCTTAAAATTGCTCGAAATATTGAAAGACGCCTGCCTATTAACCTGCGAAGAACGCATATTGGTTTGTTCTGTATACCGAAGGTCGGGAAAAGAATAATGATTAGTGCCTTCTAAAATGGTGCCCAGTCTGTTTTCGGAATATACGCCATAGAGATTTACGCTCAACTTCTTTTTTAGGATCTTTTGAAAACCGTTGAATGCGGCGAATTTATTGATGTTTTTTATCACATTTCGATTGTCACGATTGTAACCCGTCAGACCATCCTTGGGAACTGAATTTGAAAAATACTGCAACTCGGCGCCCTGCACGCGATCGATATCTTCCTTGGATACCGGTGAAGTACCGATATTATTGATATCCCCAATAAAAGACATGGTTTTTGCCGGTGAGTAATAAAATAGGGCGGCGTGTTCCTTGTAAGATTTTTCGCTTCCCAATGAAGATTCAAGATCTCCAAAGATGAAATTCTTCTTATTCTCTTTCAGTTTGACGTTCATGGCAAGCTGATCATTTACCTGGACGTTTCTCAGCAGGTCGTTTTGGGAAAATCTACTGATCATCTCAACCTTGTCTACTGCATTAGCGGGAATATTCTCGATAGCGAGCTTACTGCCGCCACCAAAAAAGCGTTCATTTTCCACTAAGGTTACATTGACCTGCTTTCCCTGAAAACGCACTTTTCCATCTTCGATGGAAAAGCCAGGCATCTTTTCAATAAGATCCTGTAATTTTCGGTCGGTACTGTCCCTGAAGTAATCGGCAGAAAAACGGATGGTATCTTTGGCAATTTCCACCGCGCGGTATCGGTAGTCAATCTTTACTTCATCAAGTTTCTGGACAGATTTTAATAATTTGTATTTGATTTTCCGTTCTGCTGACTGATTATCTAAGGTATCAACAACTTTTTGATAGCCTAATCTGGAGATTGTGAGCTCAATTTTTCCTACGTTCGGAAATTCAAACTGAAAATGGCCCTGCTGATCACTTTTCTGAAATAAGGGAGCACTTCCGGAAGAAGGAATACGCTTGATCACGATACTTGCGTTCTCCAACGGTTTGTCACTCTCGTCAACAACAAGACCTTTAATTAGCAAGCTTTGTTGCGCCGGTAAACTAGGGGGAAGAACAAATAAGAGAATAAATAATAGTATAAATCTTAACGTCACAAGCTATTGATAAGGAACATTTAATTCTTTGGCTAGTTTATATAACCTTTCCCGCCATTGTTCTTTTGTCAGGATTTCTTTATCTGGCAATGGAGCAATGTCAGCCTTTCCTGTTAAGTTAATGTCAGTTAGTCCGTAGACAATACCGTCATATTGAAACTCAAATATCAAACCTGGTAGGTCACGTGCGAAGACAGGGCCAAAGGGTATAGGAATTTCGGGACAGAACCAGGCAATAACAGGTGTTTTTCTAATTTTGTATTCGCCGCCCTCCCTATAGCTTATTACTTTATCTCCTTTTGCTTTATAGCACGTAAACTCACCTATTTTTTTCGTTTCCTCACTGATTTTCCAGTCAAAATTGTTATGGGTCTTCAATATAAGTCCTTTTTTGTCCATACCTTTTCTAATATCCCTATCAAAACTGTAAAAATACGAAGCATCATGCCAGCTCGTATCTTTATAACCGACTAACCCTTCGGTTATTTTAATATCTTCATTCGAAACTTTTTCAAGTTCAATGGTCTTTACCCGGTTAAACATAGATTTTGTGGTTGTAAATTCCAGCTTAAAACGCATCATTGCAGCCATCTTTGGAACAAAGGGATATGCGTTCAGCACCCATAGACCTTCAGGGCCATTATTAATACTATCAGTACTCCTTAATACAGCATAATGAGCATGGCCGGCAACTTCCTGTGCGTTGGACTTGACCTTCATAATGAAGATCAATATAAAAAGAAGAAAGATGTGTTTTAGTTTCATTTTTTAAATTTTGAATATGGTTGAGCAAATACCCAACCATATTTAT
>NZ_DKSP01000153.1:0-20488 GCF_002472745.1 Sphingobacterium sp. UBA7253
GCTATTCTTTTGTCTTCACCCTTTTCCATCGCACTAATTCCAGCATTTGCAATCTCCCGAACCTATCATTCGACACAGTAACTCTCAAGTTAAGAATATCTTATAAAATATTTACCACCATTTGGTGGTAAATTGATATATTTAACATACAGATAACTTTTTCAGAAACATATACCCATAGACATGAACCATCAAAACTTTATGAGCGCTATCGATCAGAGCATCTCTGAAGGCGTAAAGAGAGGGATACTTCATTTAACCCAAGAAGGCAATCTCACGACCGACAATATGATCCAGATCAATGGCTTAGAATTGGTGAACTTTACTTCCTGTAGCTATCTTGGACTTGAGCACGACGAACGTTTAAAGCGAGCCGCTATTTCTGCCGTTGAAAAATATGGAGCTCAATTCTCTGAATCGAGAGCCTATGTTTCCATAGATTTATATAAAGAATTGGAAGATCTGATGAGCGAGATTTTTGAAGCGCCTACCATCATCGCCCCCACAACAACACTAGCCCACCTATCGGCCATTCCAGTAATTTTAGATTCAGGAGACGCGGTTATCGCAGATCAACAACTTCATAATTCAGTATTAAGCGGTATAAATGTATTTAGAGCAAATTGGCCTGTCCACTTTGAGGTTCTTCGCCACAATCGTTTCGATCTACTGCGCGAACGTATCGAAACCCTTCAAGCAACCCACAAACGGGTTTGGTATTTTGCCGATGGAGTCTATTCCATGTTTGGTGACCGATGTCCGGCAGATGAAATTTTTGAATTATTAGACACCTTCCCTTCATTCCATACATACATTGACGATGCACACAGTATGAGTATCATGGGTAAAAATGGAAAGGGATATATCTTGGCAAACCGCTCCATCCATGACCGGATGATTGTGGCATCTTCAATGGCTAAAGCATTTGCAACGGGGGGAGGTATCTTGGTATTTCCAAATAAAGAAATCGCCAGGAGAGTGCGAGCTTGTGGAGCGCCGTTTAACTCTTCTGGACCATTGCAACCAGCAACTTTGGGTGCCGCAGTAGCTTCTGCTAAGATCCATTTAACGGATGAAATTTATACCCTTCAAACCGAATTGGTGAATAGAATAAAATATGCTAGCTCACTATTTAAAGAGACTTCACTCCCTGTAATTTCAAACTTTGATTCAGGAATATTCTTTGTTGGAACTTCGAGAGGCGAGCTTGCGTACATTATTATGGAAAAAATGATGAAACGAGGTTTTCTATTGAACATCGGGGTATTTCCAGCCGTTTCCAAAAATCATTCAGGAATCAGATTTACAATGACCGTACTCCAGTCTTACGATCAGATAAAGAATATGATAATGACGCTGAATGAAGTGTTCCTAGAAACTTTGGATGAACACCAATATTCTGTTGAACAGATATACAGTGCGTTTAAAGTGGTAGCTCGCTTGGAAGATCGTCCCATTGGTGAGTTTTTAAGCGAACAGATTACATAAATTTATATAAAAATAAAACCCGTCCCCTACTACTATCTATCAAAAAGAGGGCATCCTTTGCCCTCTTTTCCACTTACTGATCTTTCTCAACGCTTTTGGCAAGCTCACTGAAACATTAAAGCCAAAAACCATATTGTTTTTTTGGTAATTCTTCTTTTTTTCTCAAATAACTTCTGAAAACGAAGTAGGTTTTATAAGCACAAGAATACCTTCTTTTACCTCTATCGGCACAAAAACACCTAGTCAAAGACCAAAATTATCCCCATTTAGATGATTAGTACCACCCTTTGGTACGATTTCGACACCTCAAATTCTAGTCAACCCCTATCTCCCACCTCACCCTACATTCCAATCCTTTCTTTTACTGAATAATTTGCGCAGTTCCCTCTTTTGTCAAGTTTTCCTTCCACTACAGAAACAATACACTCATCTTCTTTGCGAGACGGAGTATCTCTTTCATCTCCAAAACCCTATGCAAAGGTCTCAACTGGAGGCTGACATACCAAAGTCTGCACCCGAGGGGTTTGCCCTGGTTTTCATTAAAAAATCTCCAGCCCTTTGGGTAGTATTTTTTGGCAAAAAACTTTCTCCTGTCAGCCTCCCCAGTTGATGGCTCCTGTTTGCATGATTTTCGGGAAAAGGCGGATGCTTAATCCCGATCCCGCAAAGACGGATTGCCTAGCAACCGGGTAGTTCCAGCGGAAACACGAGCAAATGGGTTGCCTGAACGGCAAATAGCCAAGTAAGAGCTCAAGAGCCGAGAAAGCGGTCCTAAATCGGGTGGACGCTACCGGCCTAAAAAATGTGTCTACCGGTATGCTTCCGGTACTGATGAGACAAGCACGTCGAAACGCAGAAAATCCAATCATATAATTCCAATCAAAAGATGAAAAGATTTACTAGACGTAAAGCAGTAGCATTACACACCTTACTTAAGACCGTTAAACAACGGATAGAGAACATCAATAGTGGTGGTTGTGGAGTATTCGCTTATTACCTGTCAGAGTTCCTCTCGACGAAAGGTTACTCCTCTCGGATTATCTGTTTAGATATGGAGTTCGATCGACACGATGCAAAACACCATTCTAATATGCAAGCCATAGCAAATAGAGATAAGAAATCAAGTTTCGCTTATGACCATTTTGGATTAAGAGTCGGTAATTACTATATAGACTCAGAAAACCTGGTTAGAAGTGAAGAACTACCGGTCATCTATCGACACTACAAGCCTTTGGGAACAATATCCAGAAGTGACTTGAATTTTCTCAACTCACTTGATGACAAATGGAATCATCGGTATGATCGCTCCCAAAATGAGCTCATGAAAAGACTACTTTACGCTGTAGTAGGTAAGTTTTCCCAAACTAAAAACTAAGTGAATACTAATATTTAATTAGGATACCATGCATTATTTCATATTATCCTTTTTAATGTCGGATTCATCTTCCCGGAAACGAACATATTTTGACAGGTCGTCAATTATCTTTCTGGCTTGGATGGCACTCTCCGAATTACTTGTCATAACGTCATCATCCCCCAGGTCAACATCATCCCCATAAATGGCCTTTTTTAATTCAATCCGTCGTTGGACATCGATCATCTCCTCATCTATCTGCTCTATAAGAGAGAAATCTGGCTTTCCATTTAACATTAAATCCTTAAAATCTTTGTAAGGAAATAACTTTACCTTGAAAACCTTTTGAAAGACCTCTCCCCATTGTAACACCTCAATTTCAGAATATACTCCGCTGTTCTTTTTTTGAATGGACAATACCATAGCAAGGAACATTTCTGGCGATCCATTCCAAGAAGAAGATTTTTTACCGAAAAGATTTGAAAAGAATGAAAAAAGCCCCATAGCTGTTCAATTTGGTTTACATAAAGATACCATTTCTTTTTTCCCACCCCAAATCATTGAGCTTTACCACCTCCTCTAAGCAGCCTTTCCAAGATTCAGTTAAAGAATACACTTCATGCATTCCACACCTCTTGACAACGGGCTATTTGACTTTGATCCAGTCCCTATTGCAAAAGTATGTCCGAGTCTTTAATGCCGATAAAAGGTCATGCACAGTTTGATAAAAAATCCTTCCTCCTGCTGTCGTAATGATTTTTTCCAAAACCTTGTATCGGCCTCCTCGGACCTTTTACGCATTAGGAACATAGACAAAGCCAACTGGCTGCGTCCATTAAAAAAATGTCAAACATGAAAACGAAGATAACTATCAAAAATCCAGAGAAAAACCTTCAATTGGTCCAAGAAGGAGAATTACCTCGAAAACAGACTTTATGTGAAACGGATATCCCGGACAACATCCATGAGATAGCCGCAATTATAAAGGCTGACTGGAAAAATATCTATTTCGGCGCCGTCCCCTATCTTGATGCAATGGCTTCCATAAACAGTGTTCACTCCGGGTACTTTCTTGACAGCGCTAAAAGCATCGTTAACTACTTTCTCGCAAACGCGACCTCTTGGCGGGGAGATAAGGCGAGAGCTGTTAAGTCCAAGCTCAGAAAGCTAATTTCTCAAGCTGAATAGACAGATTTATTTAATTGATAAAATCGAACCACCATGAAGGAAATAATCAATATAACAGAAGCTCGAGTATATGTAGGCACATATCGAAAATATAATGAAGGATCACTATTCGGTGAATGGTTATATCTATCAAACTATGCAAATCGTGATCAGTTTGATGATGCTTGCGGGGAACTTCATTGCGATGAAGAAGACCCAGAATTTATGTTCCAAGATTACGAACACCTCCCTGAACAATTAATCTGCGAATGTTGGATAAGTGAAACTGTTTTTGAGATAATAGAGGCTATCGATGATATGGACAAAAATCAAAGAGAACCTTTCTCTATCTGGTGTAACAATGGTCACAGAGACCTTGCCAAAGAGAATATCTACGATCTAATTAGCGGATTTGAGGATGATTATATCGGCGAATACCATAGCGAAGAGGATTTTGTCCGAGAGCTCATTGAAGAAAGATCTGACCTGTCGGAATTTGCAAGGCAGTATTTCGATTATGAAGCATATGCCCGAGATCTATTTTGCGGAGACTACTGGAGCGATGGCAATTATATTTTCCGCATTTCATAATTATTCTATTTAACCTTAGGAGACCATCTTTGACGGTCTCCTAAATAAAATCAAAAAAAGACATGAAAAAAGAATTCACATTCGAAATTGAGAGTTTGCTATCAGGGAACGAAAATCCCAAAGGGCCGATCGAGCAGGTCTTGTTTGCTATGCGTCATGCAAAGTATATTGGAAAGATAGCTTGTAGTAATATTGCCCGTATTACTTTTTCTTATCCTAACATGAATGCCGCCATTCCGGGAGGATCACCCATAGACGAAACACTTCTGATCAGGTACGAAGATTTCGGGCAGACGCAACTTCATTTATGCGTCAGAAGTGGTAAAGACTCATTAAGGGTTGC
Organism: Sphingobacterium sp. UBA7253; assembly: GCF_002472745.1. Lineage (NCBI taxonomy): Bacteria > Pseudomonadati > Bacteroidota > Sphingobacteriia > Sphingobacteriales > Sphingobacteriaceae > Sphingobacterium > Sphingobacterium sp. UBA7253. The sequence continues at coordinate 4,944 of NZ_DKSP01000153.1, forward strand.
ATCAGGGTACTTTCCCACAGAAGAAATAAACATATATTCAGAGTACCAGCACGCCTTATTGCTCTGCAAGTTGAGCGAGAATCAAATCAAAGACATTTTGAAGTTTACTTGGAGCAATATGGATTTGATTCAGCCCAAGCCATTCCCCATTTAGCGATAAGTTAAATGATCAGATCCTAGGGGCGTATTTGATCCAGAAACTCTTTCAACCGGTTTACCTGTTCATTGTATTTCTCTGGATTTTTGTCCCGTAGTTTCTGAATATTTAGCAGTTTCCAACGTATGGAGGGATACTGTTCATAAGAATATATTGACCAATCCGGTTCAAGTGATTTGAAGCCGATCAAAAAGTCTATATCACTGTTTGTTAATGACGCTTGTATCTCGTTGATCAGCTTCTCACGGGTCGACTCGTAGTCTTCATAGGTAAAAAGTACATCTGTCATACCATCAAATTGATTAACCAAAGCTTCTTTTTGATCCAACCGATGCGGATTTAGCACCTCGTAGATCGGTCGCTCGCTTCCTAACAGGCAATACATAAAACCTCGCTTTATCTCATCCGAGATACCTTCGGTTTCAAGAAGATATTTCACATCGAACAGATCCCTTGGGTGCTGCCTATCCAGCGCCGCACAGATTTTACCTCCGAACAATTGTGCCAATGGCACCATATCTATCTCAACAAAGGTATCATAAGCTTCCTGAGCCGAATTGCATAGCGCCACTTTCTCTATGTTGTCAAATACTCCTCTTCCCACGAGGTTTATCTCCAGTTTGATCGTCGCCTTCTCATTAGATATCAAAAGTTTTCCGATCGCTGGCTTCGCTTGCACCGATGATCCCACCAAGTTGCCTTCTATCCTCTTTTTCAACCGTAATAAAATATCACGGATATTGCTCAGCGTTGTTTCTCTATCCTCTACTGGGATGTACGTCAGATCAATATCCACCGACAGCCTGGGCATGTCCCTTACGAAAAGGTTTATCGCTGTGCCACCGTGCAGTGCCAATTGTTTCTCTTCTGCTACATAGGGCATTACATCCAATAGTAGTTTTACCTGTTCTCTATATTCCGTGTTCATTTTTTTCTAGCTCCTTAGGTACTATTATTTGATATTTCGCATTGTACACACCATGTTCCACAATGCTTCTTTTGCCTGTGCCCAAATCTATTTTGTCTACTTGTAGGTATTTCAACCAGCTATGTTCAGCTTTGTCAGCCATATACAGGAATAGTCGCTTCACCTTAACAGAGTTGCACTTCTCAAGAAGTTCCTGTACAACTTGGGGGCGTAAGTTGTTCAGTCCTTCCATGATTTCATAACATTCGATTAGGGATTGCTCCTTTGGTGCGAGGTATAGACACTCCATAATTGCCCTGGCAACTGAGGATATTCTTATTTCATATCCTTGATAGCTCATACCTAATAATCCAATATCTCGCGGTAAAAAATCGGTTTGGGTAAATGTGTATTTATTCCTCCAGCCTTCATAATTAAGAAACCATCTTGGAAGGTTTTCTTTTAGTGGCGCAAATAAAGTTGTTTTTTGATGCATATTTAGGTAATGGGCTTTCCCATGCAATCCGAGTGAAGATTTTCCTCCTATATGTACATCCAAACCTAGCTGTCGTTGTAAAGAATACACCGCCCCTTCAAGTGAAACTTGATCACCTGTCCTGACCATCGCTCCCGCCCCTATGGATTCAAACCAATTGTATTCCCTATATCTTCTCTGCAGTTGAGGACTATAGCCATTCTTTGCCATCCATTGACTCGTGAACACGATTCCTTTTGGTTGGGATTGTAGCAAGAGGTTTATTTTTGTTGTATTCTCTACACTCATGATACAAAAATATAGATTTTTTTAAACCATCTTATATTTAAGATTAAATTACTCAAAATAAATACACCTGTTGTTTACAAATACAGATAAATTTAAACTAATCCGTTAGCCAAATTTATACCTCTTTATACAAAAAGCCAAACTTACGTTCGGCTTTCTGCGTGAAATATTTTTATTAGCTCAATTATATCCCTTACTTCGCTTTTCTTTCCAAATTCTTTACTTTGTCGTCAGGTTCCGAAGACCCTTTCTTTAAAGCTTCCAATTCTGCTTTTAAAGATGCAATTTCATCCTTAAGTTCCTGTTTTTCCCCATGTCCTTTCAAAAGTTCTTCCTTGAAATATTCTATAACCTCGCTAATCGGATGATTATGTTGGTTCGTAGTATATCCAAAGAAAAAATTAAAATCGTGTTCTTTATTAAATTTCTTTATCGCTTCTACAGTCGTTCCTAAAGCCTTAGCAGCTCTTTCTAAAATTTCTTCTGTTGGTAATTCTTTCTGTTCCATTTTTGATACGTTTTGTTGCGCCATACCCATTGCCCTCCCAAGGGTTTCCTGTTTCATACCCTTGAGCAAACGCATGTCGCGAATATTTTGTCCGAGATGTATTATTTGTCGTTGTCCCATAATCAGTACATACCCGATAATAACAAATATAATCATTTTTTATGGGTGTACAGAATATGTATTTTACACCCAGTCAAAAGTTTGCAAAAAATAGTATTTATATTATTATTGTATTTTACAAACAAAATGAAGATGATGTACGAAAACTCGACATAAATTTCTATTTTTGAGCCAATATATTTACGGCTTAACAGTGTATACCTGTCCCCCTAACCAGCAAACAAGGAAAACAGGTATGCCGGGTGAAGCCCCATACCGCGTATTTTATTCTTTTTGAGTAATATATATCTTAAGGTGTGGGAAGCTCACCCGCTTTTTCCAAAACTTGCTGGTTAGGGGAGCGGGCAGAGAACCACATCTTTCTTTTTTATATAAGACACCATTCTTTCCCCGCGACATAATACAATTAAAAACTTTAATGATTATGTGGCCGTCACTAACAAGTCTTTCTTTTATACTCCCTCGACAAAGCATTAATGTTTGGTTACACCCGAATTTGCTTAATTTTATTAAGCAAATTCGGACAGGCTTAAACTATTATAGGCATGCCTTCATTTATCAACATATCGTTATCAAAGAGACCTATTGTAAAGGCACTATTCTTCTTTTCGACAGCTCATGGCTCGCACCCAAATGGCGAATAAAACTTGGTATATTCTTCGACCAATTATCCTCCTCTCGCTACAGAAGTGTCATCAAACCCTTCGATTGAGCATCTCCTTTCCTATCGGTAATTCTACCGTAACTTTTTACTGACAAATTAAGAACTAAAGAATAATTTTTAATGCAAATATTTTTATGTAATGGGCTTGCCTTGTCCAATTGCAAGGGTACCCTCATAGCCATTCTAACCGCTTACCAGCGCTTAGTACGGGGAGTAATCGGTAAGCAATTTTTATATATTTTCTGTTTCATGTTGTTTAGTTGCGGGATAGCCCGACCACAGTCTCCCGTTCATCGGGAGGCTGTAAACAACAACAGCATCACTCCTCTTAATATTGGTGACCAAATTCCAGATGAACTTTGGAATTTGCCACTACAGGTCGTTAACCATCCTGATGGCAAAGAAACTATTACACTGGCCAATTATAAGGGTAAATTAATCATATTGGATTTTTGGGCCACGTGGTGTGGTACTTGTCTCGATGGACTAATAACTGGAACAAGCCTCCAGAGCGAATTTAAGGATGACGTCGCAATCATTCCCGTAAACGGGATCAGCACACGCGATACCGAAGTAAAGATTAATGCTTCCCTTTCGAAAATCAAAGCTGATCCAAACCTTGATACAGATATTTTTTCAATAATACAAGATAGTATATTAGAGAATGTTTTTGTTCATAAATCAATACCACATTTAGTTTGGATAGATAACAATGGAAAAGTCGTAAACTCGACCTATTCCAATGCGCTAAGTAAAGAGAACCTTGATAATTATCGGAAGGGCCATAAAATCGAACTGCATACTAAAAAAGACAACTTTGGATTTGATAAAAATCGGTCTTTGGCAAATCAGATAGATTTTGACACTATAGAAGAAAATTATGATCAGATAACCTTCTGCGACTACATCGAAGGAATTGGTACTGAAGCAGGAGACTATAAGCAGAATTCGAATTCATCATCATTCAGGATTCTGAATTATCACCTGTCTTATTTTTATCAAATTGCTTATCCCTCTATACTTGCGGGCTTAAAGAATAGCCAGATTATCTTTACCCCTTCAGTTCCTTCTGGGTTTAAAAAGGGCTACGTAAGTCCAGAAAATTATAGTGACTACTATTGTTTCGAATATACAAAACGCGGAGAACTTACGAAAAGGGAGGCTATTCAAAAATTGAGAGAAACATTAGTTATCAGCTTTAAAACCCAACCTTACAGGGTAAATAAGTCTGTCCCCACATTGATTGTATCGCATACGCCGAAACTAAACCAATATCTGTCACAGAGTGTTGATAGCAAAGTGCAATTAGTTGAAGATAGTAAGCCGAAATACATCAGAAGGTATCCCATTTCCTTTTTATTGGATTTTCTTTCTACCCAACTCAATATCTATATTGATGATAAAGTAGATTCAAGTCTCCGTTTCGACATTGACCTGCCTGATACGCTTGACTGCACCAATAAACAAATGGTTGTGGCATTTATGAAGGAAATAGGGCTTGATGTGAAAGAACATATCCAAAATCTTGATTTTGCAATTTTTCAACCAGTGGAACTACTACCAATCCCATTAAACACCACACATTACGAACAATGATGAAAATTTCAATATACTTTATTTTATTTTTTTTATTCAGCTCGCAAAATCTGATTGGACAAGAGATCCGTGGAATTGTTAAAAATGCTGAAACGGGTGCCGCATTAACAGGTGTCAGCATCATTAATTCATTAAAAAACAGGTCGACAGTTAGCGGGATAACAGGTGCATTTTCAATAAGAGACATTCAGCTTCCGGATTCGTTAACGTTTTCCTTTATTGGATTTGAAACCCAAAAGGTTTCAGTAAATAATTTTCAAGACCAGTTAATTGTAAATCTGTATCCACGTACAAACGTCTTGGAGGAAATAGCTGTAATCAATACAGGATATCAGAAGATAAAACCCAATGAAATGACTGGAGCGGTTCAAGTGTTGACACAGAAGGATCTTCAACAACAGGTCGGAACTAATATTCTCGAAAGATTAAACGGCATAGCCCCAGGGGTACGCTTCGATAATCAGCCGACCGCCGCAACACAGCAGAAGCTCAATGTGAGCATACGTGGACTGAGTTCCATAAATGGTCAATTGGATCCCCTGATTGTACTTGATGGATTTATCTACGAAGGCGATATTACGAATATTGATCCCAACAGTATCGAGAACGTATCCATACTAAAGGATGCAGCAGCTACTTCTATATGGGGAGCAAGGGCTGGAAACGGTGTTATAGTCTTGACGACAAACAAGGGAAGAGAAAGTATAAGGTTACGTATAAATGCATCGTTAGGAACTATTGTGCAACAAAAACCTGATCTAAAAAAAGTATTTCAGTTGCCGTCCGCAGATTATATAGAAATAGAAAGAATGCTCTACGAAAAAGGATATTACAACAGGATAATCAATAGAACTCCGGAAGTTGCACTTACGCCTGTAATTGATATTCTTCAAAAGGTGAAAGAGGGTGCCGTCCGTCAGGAAGAGGCAGAGAAGATAATCGACAGATACAAAGGAATTGATAGCAGAGAACAATATGATCGCTTTTTTCTTGGTGTTCCGGTCACACAGCAATATTCAATCAGTACAAATGGGGGGAATAATATCAATACTTTTAATATCGGTGCAAACTTTACCAAGATCGTGAATGAGAACGGAAATGTCGGCCAAAAGATCAATTTTCAATTTGCAGATCGTTTAAGGCTCGGAGCCAAGGTAATAGTTGATGCAAATCTGTATTATACTAATAGCAGCTCCAAAACAGGAGAGCCCGCCTTCGATTCCCATCTATTCACTGTACGTGGTAAATCCGTCCCCTATCTTTCATTTGCTGATGAAGCGGGAAACCCTTTACCCTTCGAGAATAGATACCGAAAGGCTTATCTCGATAAACAAAACATAAATAATATACTAGATTGGGACTATATCCCATTGGAGGACTATAAATATACCCATGATGTGACCAGAAACCAAGAACTTTTTGGAACTATCAATATAGGGTATAAGATATTTCCATTTCTTAACCTTAATGTCGGCTATCAGGCCCAGCAACAAAAAGAGGTGGATGATCTCCAATATGGCGCCGATAGCTGGAATGCCCGTGAGCTTGTTAATAGGTTCGCTCAGTATGATTCTGAAACAGGTAGCATGAAATTTCCTGTCCCAAGAGGTGGAACCCGCCACCTGAACAGCTCAGCAACATCATCATACACACTAAGGGGACAGTTGGATTTTAATAAAGAATGGAAGAAACATCTAATTACGGGATTAGTGGGAGTTGAAGCGAGGCAGAATAAAACAGATGGTAATTCCTTCACAGCATATGGATACTCTAATGACCCATTGGTCAGTATTCCCGTTAATTATGAAACTCAATACCCCATAGCGGTAGAGAAGAGAACGTCCTCAATTTCCGGAGCTCCTACTTTTAGCTTTACCCTGAATAGGTTTGTTTCCACCTATGCTAATGTCGCTTACCTTTTTGATAAAAAGTATGGCTTCTCCGGAAGCGTTAGACGGGACGGTGCAAATATTTTCGGAGCAACTACCAATGACAAATGGAAACCCTTTTGGTCAGTAGGTGGTTCCTGGACGGTATCCAATGAAGAATTTCTTAAAATCGATGCTATCAAGCTACTAAAATTGAGAGCGACGTACGGTTACAGCGGGAATGTCGATCTTAGAAGAACACCTTTACCACTAGCAAACATTACTTCGTCAAGTTATGCTAATCTTCCTGTATTAATTATCGGGTCATTAAATGATCCAAGCCTGCAATGGGAAAGAGTCAGCACTATCAACCTAGGCTTAGATTTTTCCATGTTCAACAACGTGCTCTCAGGCAACTTCGATTATTATACCAAAAGAGGGAGGGATCTATATGGGCTTTCGGCATATGACTATACCATATGGGGATATCAGCCCTTTATTACCAAAAATGTGGCCAGCATGGAAGGAACGGGTATTGACGCAATGATCTCAACAAGAAATCTGAACAAAAGAATCAAATGGACCACGACTCTTTTTCTCAGCTACAACAAGAATAAAACAAAAGAATATTATAATCCGTCACCAATGAATATTACTAATTTTTTGGGCAGCGGAAAAGAAATTACGGCTGTTCCAGGGCTACCATTGCACGCTATCGCAGCCTACAAATGGGCGGGCTTGGATGAGCAAGGGAATCCCCAAGGTATTTTGAATGGCAACCCGAGTATAGATTATGAAGCAATACGTACTGAAGCCAGTTCAGCAGGTGCCATACCTGAAAATATCGTTTTCAAAGGTTCCAGTAAACCGCAATTATTCGGTTCCATCCAAAACCGCATTGATTATAAGACTTTTTCGGTAGTTGCGAATATTGGCTTTCAAGCGGACTATTATTTCTTAAAAAACACCACAAATTATAGTTCACTATTCTCTCAGGGACTTGCTTACGAAGACATACTTGAGCGTTGGCACAGGCCGGGAGACGAATCTAAGACGAATGTGCCGTCTATTCTATATCCTGATAATAATCAGCGTAACACCTTTTATAATCAATCAGAGATAAATGTCCTTAAGGCAGATCACTTGAGAATCCAGTTCATAAACTTTACCTGGTCGCCAAAAATTAGAAAATCCTTCCATACAGAATTTTTCTGCAATGCTAGTAACTTGGGAATTTTATGGCGAGCAAACAAGGAAAAAATTGATCCTGAATTTCAAGGAAGAATCGGACCGTTAAAAACGTACGCTGTGGGATTAAGAATTACTTACTAAAAAGAATACTAAAATGAAAATACTAAAAAGAAATAGCATCTTGTTTATTGTCATATCCTCACTTTGGATGCTTTCAGGTTGTGAAAAGTACCTCGATGTCAAATCGGACAGCCGATTGGTCACACCTAACTCGCTGGAAAGTTTTCAGCAATTGCTGGACGAGGCAAACTCTATGAATTATAGTACAAACTCTTTCGGAGAAGGCTCCGCAGATGATTACTTTATCACGAACGACACTTATTCATCACTTCATTTGGAGGGTAGAAATATGTATGTTTGGAAGAACTTTATCTATAATTATGACAATGACTGGGCAAAAGCATATATTTCTGTTTACACATCAAATGTCATACTTGACAATATAAAAAAAATTGAAAAAACAGCCAAAAATCAATCGGACTGGCATAATATATATGGTTCAGCCTTATTTTACAGAGCACATTCATATATCCACTCAGTTTGGACCTATGCAAAAGCTTACGATCCAAAGACTGCCGAAAATGACCTTGGTATTGTTTTGCGAGAAAGTTCAGATCCCACTATTCCATCTGTCCGCTCCAGTGTAAATGATTGTTATTCTCGTATAGTATCTGACTTGAAAGAAGCATCAAAGGCATTGCCATTGCAACCCTTTCATGTACTTCGACCTTCTAAATGTGCGGCGTACGGATTATTGGCTAGGACATATCTGTCTATAGGGAAATATGAAGAAGCATTAACCTATGCCGATTCCGCAATAATGATTTCTCCCGAGCTCTTAGATTATAATGAAGTAGAAGTACCTACAACAGCAACCGAAAACCCTTTTAGGAGATTTAACAAGGAAACTATCTTTTATAGTCAGATGCTAGGTTATGCTGCTGCGCTAGGTTTAGGATATGTCGATACGTTGCTTTTCGACCACTATGCTGCAGACGATTTAAGGAAATTGCTCTTTTTTGGGAAAGCAGAAAACGGATACCATCAATTTAGGGGGACATATTCCGAAGATACACATATCAAATTTACGGGAATAACAAGCGCGGAAATGTACCTTATAAAAGCTGAATGCCAAATTAGGCTGAATCAGTTAACCGATGGTGTAAAAACCATAAATATTTTAATAAAGCATCGTTATAAAAATGATTCAAATCAACTTAAATCCAATACAGCGAAAGACGTTTTATTATACACGGTTCTGTTGGAACGAAGAAAGGAGTTGGTTTTTAGAGGGGTACGCTGGATTGATATAAAGAGACTTAATAGGGATGGTTTCAATATTGAACTCAGAAGAGCAATATCTGGTGAAACCATAAGTTTGAAACCGAACGATAATGGATTCGCTCTTCCATTGCCAGATGATGTCATCCGCGCCACTGGTATGCAGCAAAATCCTAAATGATTCCCGTTGGGATTCATTTAGGACTTGTATTGACTCAAAATTTCTATTGCTTTTTAAAATTACCCGTTGTGTTAGTTACGATTGTGTATAACAGGTGTTGAACCTGATCCTCCCGCTTTTGACGGTATATATCCAGAAGAAGTTGCATTTGCATTTAACGAAATTTTAGCGGGATCCAACGCTCCGGTAGACGGATTTAAATCAGTATCTTGAACATCCATAGAACAAGCTTTTTGATTTCCATTTGGACAAGTTAAAGACGGATTGTCTTCTGACCATCTTGCTTCATCTGCTACTTGAGTAGCGTTTGTAGGATCTCCATTAAAAAATACTGTAACTGTAGTTGCTTTCGAAGGGGTCTTAACTTTCTCAATAAGAGTAAACGACATAGTGCCAATTGCAATTGCTACAGCGGCAGCTCCTAAAAAATTCTTTTTGATAAGTTCTACTATTTTCATTCTATTGGTCTTTTTTATATATCAAAAAAAGGTTGCCTCAAAAAACTTTGGTTAAAATATTATTATTTATTACGTTATATGGCTGACGTCCTGCCCTTGACAAAGATTATCCTATAGCCTTTGTCTCGAATATGTATCTATGTAAAAAAAATCCGATAATGCTCACAAAGAGAAAGAATAGGTTAAAGATTAAATGTTGCATCCAACTCATCCCACTTATCACCGAGCCACATCCACAAGGTAATTCTTGCCACGCACCAAGCATTGCCACAATGATATAACCTGTAAAAATAGTCATCAATACAATGGATAGTATTAAACCCATCCTGCGAAACCGATTCATAATCAAAGCTATAACCGTTAGCCCTTCCAAAATTGGAAGAGAGTAAACAAGCACAAATCCTAAATCATCAGAAAAAGGTTGTCGTCTTATTCCACTTCTGAATGAAGAGAAATCAACTATTTTGTCAATGGCCACTGGTATCCATAAAACCATAAGCAACACGATAACAATATGATAAGTTGTCCGTATTCTTATTGTCTGTCTCAAATATGTAGTTGATGTTTCCATTACGTTATACTCAATGATGACTTAAACCATCCTTTGATACAAATATCTGAACACATCAAAACTTTAAAAACCAAAAAAAGGAGAATATTTTCACGTTTTTGAGAAAAAACGGTTGCTTTTTTCACCTTTCTACATAAGCGACTTCAAAAATTCTAAGACTCCCTTCAAAATCAAATAAAGCCCTGTTAATTCTTAGCAAATCTCGGAAGCGACGGAAACATCTCCCCTTTTCACCAACCGAACTTCATAGATAAAACATATTACAAATGGGGTATCCAATTCTCTTTTAGATTCTGGAGCCTCCACAATTTGCTCTTGTTTTCCCTTCTTTATTCCATCTATGCTCCCACTATTTCTCAGCATGAATTAACAAAAGGTTTCATTTAATAATCCCTGTGATGAGAAATTTCAGAAAACATTATCCAACTCAACAACAATGCGCACACGCATGGGCTCATGGCATATCAAAGAATGGGCAATCCTCCAGCCTTTATTTTGAAGGTTCAGTAATCTATAGCTATGGCGAACATTTTCCGATAGTCCGTATCCATAACCATACAGTATTCTTCACAGAAAAAGCTTACAGTAGAACCACATCAAGCCATATCTCCATTTCAAGCTCAGCAGTATCACATCTAAATTATGTATTTGTACATTATGTGCCAGAAGATGATGGTGACCCAGCAAATAATAGAAAATTCGTATCTCAAAATATAGATCATTGGATATCGGAAATTAGTAAATTATTGGAACTCTATCAGTTTAACCCTCGAAAGAAGAGTATCCTAGGGGAAATTGACAAAATTCATCAGAAACTCCTTCACTTCGTACATTCGCTAAACGTCCGACCATCAATATCTCTTCAGACTCTATTGCATGATCTGTCTCAAGAAACGCTTTTAAATTTCAAAAAATCAGAGAAACGCCGTTTAGCTGCAAGCAAAAAAAGAGAAGAAAAATCTAAGCTGATGAAATTTGCCAAGACACTCGAAAAATGGAAGAGAAGAGAGATTGTTTGTATAAAAATGGCACATCCGTTCGACGCGGATCTTGCTTATCTACGAACTAACCCTGAAACTGAACAAATAGAAACCTCAAAAGGAATCAACGTGACTTTGAACGAAGCGAAGGCTTTATACCTTTATATCAAAAGATATCTTAGCTGTACACCTGCAAAACCGTCATTTAATATTGAAGGATTTAATCTATCCACTATAGATCAGCATTTCTTAAAAGTTGGCTGTCATAAAATATCTATGGAAGAGGTCGAGGCTATCGCCCATCGTAAGGGTTGGAAGATTGATTAATAAGTTATTCGCTAGCATGTGTTTTACCTCGCTAGCGAATTTATAAGTTATCGACGCAATTAAGGAGCCATTTCATCCATATAATGGATACAAACTACCAAATTATATGATGACCACATTTTATAATCGGTAGCGTAGAGAAATTGCCCTCCAGATATCATTAGCAAAACTCTGGTCACAACTTGAATCTTCAAAATACCATTTGTTATCGCGTTTAACGAGACGCTGTACAATACCATCTAATAGAATATCAATACTGCTTTGATCTTTATTTATTACTTTCTTTAACAACTTAATCTCAAAATCTTGAGCCCTATAGGTAATGCGAAAGGTTTGACCAGTAAACGGATCGTTTAATTTGTTTCCAATAATATCTTCCATAATAATTTCAGTGAATTTAAAAAATTCCAGATAAAGTTTAAAGAAGTTTAAAATTATTGAACATCGTATTAGAAGCTCCGGGAATATTTATTTCAGTTATAGAATATATGAGTAGGAAACGGATTAGAAAATCATTTCCACAATCACAATCCTCAATTCTTGATTTTATCGAAGCTCCCAAAAGTGGAATTAAGATTTTCGAAATTCAATAAAATAAGCATAAGATTAAAGCGCTACACGATAGCTCCCCTCTCCTTTTTTCTCAATCTCACCTCCGTCAAAAACCAGGTCTGAATAGTATAAGGATCCTCCCATCGGTCCTGCAACCCCTACGACATTGACATTAGCACTTATGGTCAGACGACCTGCCTCGAAGAAATCAACAATGGTCACCGATCTACCATTAGCAATTGTTTCTAAGCTTATACGGACTACAAGGTTATTCCCTGAGTCTGCATCTCCTTCGAATATGGAGAGTTTTTTTGTATCCTCTCGTGTATGTGGCTGGAGAATCTCTTTACCACGCCGATCCAAATAATAAAGCTTGACACTGTCCAATGAAAGTCGTAAACCACTGCTATTTCCGAAAATATTTTTCTTTTCCGTATTTACTACTTCGAGATAAACCTTATCCCAGTCGAAGTGATTTAGATCTTTAACATCACGACAGGAAAAGAAGAATAAAATGGCAAAGAATGTTATCAATTTCATGCTACCGGGACTTTGTTCTTCAGAAAGTTAGCTTTCTACTTCTAAACTGGCAATTTTTTTCGACCAACTCTGTTATTACTATGATAAACACTTAAAAAGACTCGATCAAAAAAAAATAAAATACAATTATTTAAAATAACTCTTACATGGATAATCCGAATATCACTAACAAAAGTATAAAGTTAACAAGCTCGTTTTCATATCCTTTTTAAAAGTGATTTGGGATAATTTCTCACACAACTTAAATACTGCCAATAGTGCCCTATGGTTTATGGATTTGTTGGGGCTCTTCTACTGAATTATAAGCCCATTCCAAAACTTTCTTAACGGCGACCCTGATTCGCTCCATACCTTCAGGAGTAGAAAGATCAATTTCACATACTGTGCTTTTAGTATTTACGGCGTGTAGTACTACATAATTAATACCAGCTACCAGTAGCCCAGCTATAGCCCGAAGATCTATTTCTTTTCCTTGAAGCTCTCTATCTGCAAAAGCAAAAAACATTGCACTCATCTTTTCTCGTTCACGCGCCACATGGGAAACTATTTCAGAACTCTCACAGATCTGCCAGGAGACAATCTTCTGCATTTCTTTATTATTCTGAAGTTCCATAAGCTGGTTAAGTAATAACGATTCTAGAAACCCTTTCGATCCCGTCTGAGGTGAATTTCCGAAAAACTCAACCGCACCGATAGTAGCAGCAACCCAATAATCTTTGCCCTTAATGTAGGTCTCAATCAAATTTTCCAATGATCCGAAATAAAGGTAAACAAGTTTACGGTCCACACCCGCAGATTTTGAGATGTTATTTATAGTAAGTCCCGTGTACCCCTTTTCTTCAAGGACCTTTCCTACAGAAAGGATCAATTTTCCCATAGTGCGCTCCTTGTCGTTCTTCTCTCCCTTGTATGTCTTTCGTTGCTGTTTAGCTTTCATTCCGATTGTCGATTATATTTCTGCACTAAAATAAGTAAATATTTTGACCAGTCTTCTATAGAGAAATAATGATATTTTCATAAAGTGATGAAAATATCATTATTTAAACTACTTAGTTATTTGAAAGAGATACTGGGCCATGTTTAACAGTTGTCGATCAAGAATATATAATAAACAATTTATATTATTTTCGCTTCCTCGAAAGTCATTCAGACTATCATAATTACAATAAATCTCTATTTTTGTATTTCATCCATACAGATGTATTACATTAAAAAAACAAGTAAATTATCAAATCTACTTAAAAGCTAATCAAGCAGATCAATTCACCTATCCCCATATGCTTTACGGTATTGGACTCGAAAACTCTTTACGTCATCGTATCCGACTTGCCAATAGACATCTTTTGCTTTGAGATTCCGACTTTCTATAAGCTTCTTAGCATTCCATAATCTTACTTCTATAAGATAGGCATATGGCGTGATTCCAAACTCGTATTTGAAATGCTTTGTTAGCGTTTTCGTTGTAGTTGCTAGATCAGATGCCATGTCTTCAATATTTAATTTTGAATTTGAAAAATTTACATCTATAAAGTCCCTAGCCCGATAAGCAATAGATGCTAGTTTTTCAGTAACCAACTTATTATAGCGTTCCAAAATAAGAGAAATGGCTTTTCGTAAAGTCCCGTTTAACGCGCCTGAGTTTTCATTGTTATAGGTATACATTTCCTTTAAGCAGGCTCCAATTATGCCGTCTATGTGACATTGGGGAAGTGTTTCGTATGACCGTTCACATGCATCAAATCGTTGTAACATTGCGTTTAGATGAAAAAAATTGTGACACACCTTTTTCATCCAACTGCGTTTCATAGTTACTATAAGTGCTATGTTTTTATTAACGGAAGGTTTCACTTTATAGTTTTCACGATTACCATATGCGACATAAAACCGCTTTGTTCTAATATGAGAAATTCTTTGCCTGTTTTCGTAAAAAAAATCAATGACACCGTCGATCATAAAATAAAGAAACAACCTTGATTTCTTAAGTCTCAATTTGAATGAAAATGGTTTCTTCGAGTTCAATTCGACTAAATCAACCACAAATGGAGGGCTTTCTAAGCGCTGAATTAACAATTCGGTCCCACATTTAAACGTCCTTAGAACAGCGGAATCTGCATTTACCAATGGATAGCTGCAATTAAACGGTAAATTGCCCTTTACATCCTCAATGCATTCTGGCTCTTGATCATAAATTAAAAAATAAGGTCCTTTATCCATAACAGTGTAATAAAATCCATGTGTCAAGTAAAACACTCTATACAATTTCTACTGATGCCCTCGAGCTGACCAAGCGGAACAATACCGGACTATCCAATTGTCTTTAACACTATCTTGATCTTCCAATAAAATTATACATTTCAATTTCTTTCCATTGAAGCTTTTACCGCGTTTATATTACCAATTCAGCCAAAACGTCCAGTTAGATATTCTTATTGCAATTGTAAAAATCTCCCCACGGCGATATAGTACATATTCACCGCTAATTCCTCACCCTTTTGCAACAGCCTATTATTTCCTTGAGCTTTTGGGATGCAAATTTATACCTCATCCGTCTTTCAAGGCCATGTGAATGCCCTCAAAAAATCTTCCTCTAAACGAGCGTATTTTTTGGCGCAGCCTTGTCCGACACCCCGTCGCTCAAATTCTTGGGCATCAACAAAAAGCCAGGAATAGGCTTACCCCATAAGGGATTAGTATAATTTTTAACATTAAATAAAAGAACTATGCAATTCGCAGGAAGATTGGTTGACAATGCTCAACTACGAACAACAAACTCAGGAAAACAGGTAACTGGATTTACCGT
>NZ_DKSP01000146.1:0-3181 GCF_002472745.1 Sphingobacterium sp. UBA7253
TATGATTCAAAATCTGTTTCACCCAAACAGACTTATTCGAGCTATTCTGTCAATACCATTGGACGTACCAATTTAGCGGGTGGTGTTTCGGACACCGAATATAACAGTGCCCGTATCAACCATGATCTTCAGATAGGGATAAAAAAAGATGTCAATGACTTCTCTTTCAACTTTAATCTGACCGGTACTGCTATTAGCCGACGATATAAATCGGTAGCTGTTTCGGCATCAGGTCTTGAAATCCCGGGGCTTTACAACGTGTCGAACCGAATCGGGGAAGCTGGTGCCAGCGAATCGAATACACTGGCACGTACATTTGCGGTATGGGGTGACCTCTTGGTCGGATACAAAGATTACCTTTTCTTACATGCTACAGGCCGAAATGATTGGACATCAGTCCTCAGCAAAGCAAATAGATCTTATTTCTATCCTTCTGTAGACTTGTCTTTCATTCCAACGGATGCCTTTAAGCAACTAAAAGACAATTCGATTGTCAATTACTGGAAGTTGAGAGGAGGTCTGTCGCGCACTGGCTATGTCAACGTGGATCCTTACTCGCTGGTACCCACCTTCTCCTCAGTTACAGGATATAGTAGCGGAACTTTCTTTTCTCAGGGAAGCCGCATTATTTCATCTAATTTAAAACCAGAAATTACTACAGGGGTTGAGTTTGGTACCGATTTTAGATTGTGGGATAACCGCATTGATGCAAATCTCACCTACTATCATACGGGAACAACAGGGCAGGCGATTCCTGCCGGGATAGCAATTTCTTCCGGCTATTCCCAATTTTATGTCAATACGGGTAAAGTAACGAACGAGGGGATCGAAACCGCTTTGCATATCACGCCTATTCGTAGCAGGGATTTCCAACTAACAGTTGGCGGAAACTATACGCACAATAAAAACATCTTACAGGATCTTTACCCCGGATTGGATCGTATTTCTATTAATGGAAGTAGTGTGATTTATGCGCAGAAGGGTCTGGAGCTGAATCAGATCATCGTTTCCGATTATGCCCGTGATGAGCAGGGGCGTGTTATCATCGACGTAAATACAGGTTACCCTTCCGTGGCTTCTGAAAGTAAGATACTTGGCAATACCACACCACGTCACCGCCTGGGCCTTGACCTTTCTTTACGCTGGAAGGATTTCTCTTTCAGCACTCTTTTTGAATATCGTGGTGGGTACAAATTTGCCGCTATAGACCTCGGTAGCACGCTTGATTTTGGCGGGTCATCGGCTCGAAGTGCCTACTATAATCGGGAGGCGTTTGTCTTTCCAAACTCCTCTTATTTAGATGCTACCAGTGGTCAATATGTAACCAATGATCATATTACAGTTTCAGACGGCGGAGCTGGATTTTGGACTTCGGGCACATACAATAGGGGCGTGTACAGCAATTATGTGATTTCGGGTAATTACTGGAAATGGCGCGAGGCCTCGCTTTCCTACCGCTTACCACAGCGTGTCCTTTCTCGCCTAAAAGGTGTTAAAGCTGCTTCGGTCAGCATCCAAGGACGTAATCTTTTGCTATTTACCCCTAAATCCAACGAGTATACCGATCCCGATTACAGTGCCAATGATAACAATGCCATAGGGGTCTCGACGACAGGGCAGACTCCACCTACACGCTATTTTGGGGCTACACTGTCCCTTACTTTTTAACTAGTGAACTATCATACACTTATTCTCAATGAAAAAATTACATTTGAAAAATATATTGTCCCTTGGGATCATCATTGCACTATCTTCTTGTTCGCAATTGGATATCAATGAAAATCCCAATGCGGCAACCGAAGCGACCATAACACCTGACCTGGTGTTGACGCAGGCGATCGCGACCACAGCTTCCAATATCGTTAGCTATCATTCGTATGGCGCATTTTTGGTTGGATATCAGCTTCCAGGTGGTGGAATTGGCGGTTATGGAGATACTTATACCTATAACATTACATCCAATACCAATGTTGGATTGTGGAACAATGTGTTCAACAATCTTCGCGATTATCAGTTTATTATCAATTATGCACAAAAAAGTCCCGAGTATAAATTCTTTGGCGATATAGCGCGCATTTTTAAAGTATTCAATTATCAGTTGCTTGTTGATGCCTACGGAGATGTTCCTTACACGGAAGCGCTCCAAGGAGATAACAACTTGGCTCCTAAGTTTGACGATGATGCCGTCGTTTACCAAGCTTTGGTTACCGAGCTCGATGCAATTATCGCGGATATTAAGCAGTATAAAGATGATCTAAATTACCGGAGTTTATCGAAAAAGACCGATCCGGTGTTTGCTGGTAATCTCGATAACTGGATTAAGTTTGCTAACAACCTTAAATTGCGTCTTTTGGTGCGGGCAAGAGGCACTTCTATTGAAAGCTTTGTCCAATCGGCTTTTAGTAAATTCTCTGCGGATGGATTTCTGATCGATGATGTACTCGTAGATCCCGGATATCAGGCCACGGCAACACAGAACCCCCTATTTGCAACTTTTCATAGCTCAACTGCAGGTTCAATTTCGACGGCAGCCAATTATTATGTGCCTTCTAAATATCTGTTTACGTTCTATGACGGTCGTAAAATAACCGATGAAAAACGGGGCAAGCTTACGTTCCGAAATTTCCCCAATACATCCATCGGTCAGCTCGGCGATGAAGTTAATAACCCCAATTCTGATGACTATGTCTGGTATGTTGGAATAGGAAATGCAGATGCCCTAGGTGTATTGAAAGGACGAACCGCGGGTTTACCTATATTTCTTGCTTCGGAAACATACTTCTTATTGGCCGAAGCGGCTCTATATGGGCACGAGCTTAGTGGCTCGGCATCAACCAACTTCGAAAAAGGCATTTTAGCTTCATTTACTTATCTGGAAAAGAATGCGACCAACGCGTTAGCAACAGGACAGGTACCTGCTAACGATGCTGCGAATTATAAAACAGAAAATAGTACAAATTATCTTGTCAATTATGCATTGGCTACCACAACCGCACAACGGTTGGAGGCTATCATCACGCAGAAATATATTGCCTTGAATTTTTTCCATGGTCATGAGGCCTGGAACGAATTTCGCCGTACAGGATATCCAAAAATTGTCAATGGTTCGCAAGTTGCCACGGAAACATTTGCATCTGTCCAATCGGGGTCGCCCCGCGCGGATAAACTTCCAATACGCAAT
>NZ_DKSP01000146.1:3253-5117 GCF_002472745.1 Sphingobacterium sp. UBA7253
TTCCAATACGCAATCTTTACCCACAGACTGAAATAAATTTAAATGCGAACGTTCCCAAATTGACGAATGGATTTTCGGATCCAATCTTTTGGGATATCAATTGATCAACATCATCAACTAAAGCTTGAAAATCAATGAAAATAAATAAAAAATCACTATTAGGCGTGGCAGCTGTTGCCTTGAGTATGACGCTCTGGGGCTGCGTGAAAGAAAAAGGTGTCTTTGAAGATGGTGGAAGTTCAGGTATCGTGCAGCTTGTACTTCCTGCACGGACAAGCAGTACGGCAATTGCCCGTGCTGTGACGACTGTTTTTGAAGCCCTGGACGTTGTGACGCTGCCTGTAAAAGTTCAGTTGACAGGCGCACAGGGTGCCACAGAAGAGCTGAAGCTAACCTTGAAAATAAACGACGGCTCTGTTGAAAAATACAACCTGGCCTGGCAATCTAAATATGAAGCATTGCCTACTCGTTTATATGCTGTGGACACTTATGATGTTATCATCCCCAAAGGGGCAAAAGAAGCTATCTTGAATATTAAAATTTATCCTCCACGTTTTACTGCCATCGATTTTACCAAATCCTATGCGCTTGGCGTTCAGATCCAGTCTGCGACAGGAGGAAAGATCAGCGGAAATTATGCCGAGGGGGTTTATGCGGTGTCGATAAAAAATAAGTACGATGGTATTTATGAGGTCACAGGAACCTATCAGGACTATGTTAATGCTGCATTCACGGGGATCTATCCACAGACCGCAAATCTTGTTACGCTCACAGGTAATACCAGTGAAATTAATTATACAACCTTCAATAACGGTAGTTCTCCACATTCCTATTACTTTAACGCAGGGGGATCAAATTCATATTTCGGCAATTGGAGCCCGATATTCACGTTTGACAATGCAACGAATAAGGTCACAGGGGTGACAAACTATTATGGACAGGGTACCAATAGTAGTGGACGGTATGGCGAGATCGACAATACGGCAAATAACTATTATGATCCAGCAACTAAGACCATACATGTGACGTATTATCTTGTCCAGCCTTCTGGACGGCGGGGGAAATTTACGGAGATTTATACGTTCAAAAAAACGCGTTAGTCGATACAAAGTTACCACAGCACTTTTTCAATATATTTATAGCTATTTTGCAGGGCGGCTGAGTACACAGTCGCCTTTTTAGTATTACCTTTTTGTTAAGCTTTCGTGGCTTGCTAACTCGGTTTAGTTAAAAACTGTTAATGTTTTATTGACTCTGCCTTCATATAGCATTTGTAATCTTGTACCCATAAATCAAATGCGCTACTTATGAAATTTAAAGCCAACAATGTCTTTTGGTTGTTATGTGCCATTGCAGCGAGCTCACCCGCTGTTCAAGCCAAATCGCTCACACTAACCACGTCACAATTTACGCATGTACAGGGGATCGTCAAAGGCCGTGTCCTCGACGCTCAAGGAAATGCTGTCGCCGGAGCAACCGTTCAAAATTTGAAAAGTAAAAAATCTGTTCAGTCTGACGAAAAAGGAAATTTTCAGATCGAAGCCGAAATGGGCGATAACCTGAGTGTTTCCTTTATTGGGTATAGCAGACTTGTGCAAGCTGTTACCCAATCCAATGGGCAGATATTTTCCCTACAGACTGATGAGAACACACTGGAAGAGGTGACCATCTCTATCGGATATCAGCGGATCAGAAAGTCGGATGTCACTGGAGCTATTGCCAGTGTTAAGGCCGAGGAACTCAATTTGAGCGCACCAAAATTATCCCAGGCATTGGTTGGTAAAGTAGCCGGCGTACAGGTGATGCAAACAAGTGGTGCTCCATACGATGGGACCAAAATGCGTGTTCGCGGAATGGGATCGAT
>NZ_DKSP01000146.1:5276-7937 GCF_002472745.1 Sphingobacterium sp. UBA7253
GATCGATCAATGCTGGTTCGGATCCATTGTACGTTATTGATGGTTATCCAGCAGGGAACAATCTCAATATCAACCCCAATGATATTGAGTCTATCGATGTTTTAAAGGATGCCGCTTCTGCTGCGATCTATGGGTCCCGTGGCGCTGGTGGTGTTGTATTGATTACAACCAAGCGTGGCAAGGAAGGTAAAAGTAATGTGGACTACGAAGTATTGGGGGGCTTTGGTCAGCTTTCCAAGAAAATCGATGTTTTAAATTCGGAACAGTTTATTGATCTCTTGATTGATGGCCGTAACAATTCCTATAAAGACCTTCTGGCTACGAAAGGGATCGCTTGGAGCGATAGTAGACGCTTTGATGATAATACAACGCGTATCGCCAATGTCGGAAATGCCGGTTCAGTAAGTATTCCTGAAGACTACTATGACTTTGCGTCCGGTACAGCAAAAAAAGCGAAATATGATACGGATTGGCAGGATGCCTTATACCGTAATGCTCCTTTCCAACGTCATAATCTCTCTACGTATGGCGGTAACGAAAAAAATCGCTATTTCTTAAGTGGATCTTATCAGAATCAACAAGGGATCATGCTGGGGACGGATCAAAAAGTCTTTAATTTTCGTGCCAATATCGATAGCAAAGTAAGCAAGAGGTTGACCGTTGGCGCAAATGTTTCGTTTACATATAACGACAATAACGAGGTGACGACAGGCCGTTACGACAGAAGTCCGTCTATGGCGGCTTTAATCTATCTGCCGACACTGCCGGTTTATAATGAAGATGGAACCTATGCCAAATACCTGATGGCCGATCTTTCGGCGAATAATTACGGTATCCAGAACCCTGAAAATCCACTGGCTTATGTTACTGAGATTAAAAACAACCGTCGCGGAAAAAGAGGAGTATACAACGCCTTTGCAGATTTTTCCATTATGGATGGCCTAAATCTAAAAGTAAACGGTGGACTGTCTACTTATGACGAAAAGTATGATTATTTCCGTCCGACAAGTATATCCGATGGAAACAACAAACCGTTTTCACCGCAGGCAATTTCTGCTGCCTATGCAGATGCCAAGACAAAAAATGAATTGGACAAATTGCTGGAAACAACGCTAAACTATAACAAGACCTTTGGTGGTAAACATCAGGTATCTGCGTTATTGGGCTATTCGGCTCAACGAACAGATTATGATTATCAAGGTGTGAGAGCCAACGGTTTTAATAATAATGCAATTGGAGAAATTACAGATAAAGGAGCCGATCCTTCTAATTTCCAATTGCTAAAAGACGATACGTTCAAACGTACGACAACGCTCCAGTCTTATTTCAGCCGCGTAAATTACAGCTTCGATTCGAAATATTTCCTTTCGGCATCCATTCGTACTGACGGTTCGTCACGCTTTGGACCGAACAGTAAATGGGGAACTTTCCCATCGGTTTCAGCCGGCTGGACCCTCTCCAAGGAAGAGTTTTATACGGATTGGTTAGGGCAACAATCGACAGTCAAACTAAGAGCGAGCTGGGGACGTAGTGGAAATAATAATATTGGTGATTACAATGCGATATCCGTGATCAACTCACCAGCGGGTGTGATCCTTGGGGATAAAGTAGAGACCTCTTATACAGCAGGCAATCTACTCGATCCAAAATTGAGCTGGGAAACAACTTCGCAATATAACGCTGGTCTTGATCTCGGTTTGTTGAAAGGCCGCCTCAACATTATGACCAACTTTTACCTGAGCCGTTCCTTCAATTTATTATTCAACCAGCCACTCTCCGCTGTATCTGGATCAACAACGATCTTGACCAATCTGCCAAATTCGAAGGTGCAGAATAAAGGTTTTGATCTACAGATTGATGCAACACTGATTCGCAAAAATGAATTTGAATTAGGATTCAGTGGGAATATCAATGTCAACAGAAATAAAGTGCTCGATCTTGGTGGGGCTTCTACCATCCTGACGAATGGTGCTGAACGCTCCTACTTAACGCATATTACACAAGAAGGAAGTCCAATTGGTATGTTCTATGGTTTTAAAGTTCTGGGTGTTGCAACAGAGGAAAACTATAAAACTGTCGCACCTTCAGCGGCTTCAACAACCCCGCTACAACCTGGAGACCTTTATTTTGAAGATGTAGATGGCAATGGTATCGTCAATGATGCCGATAAACGTGTGATCGGCAATCCGCATCCTAATTTCACCTATGGCTTTGCCGTCAACGCACGCTATAAGGCATTTGATCTACGGGCATCATTTAATGGCTCCCAAGGGAATAAAGTGCTGGATGGCTATGATTATTACCTCTACAATATGGAAGGTTCCGGTAACCAATATGCGGATGTCGCACAACGCTACCGTTCGGCTCAAAATCCGGGAAATGGTAAAGTCTACCGTGCATCACGTGGCGGTACGCAAAGTAACAGTACACGTCTTTCCGATTTTTATCTGCAGGACGGTTCATTCTTGCGTATGACAAATATTGCCTTGGGTTATAATCTTCCCAAAAGTCTAGCGGAAAAACTAACACTTTCTGGGGTAAGGGTCTACGCGACCGTGGACAATCCATTTACGATTTCTAAATACAAAGGCTACAATCCGGAACCGGATTATAATCAACGCGGCAACCTGACTCCAGGTGTGGATTATGGGCTTTATCCAT
>NZ_DKSP01000146.1:8074-16579 GCF_002472745.1 Sphingobacterium sp. UBA7253
TACACGACGCGATCATATAACCTTGGTGTGAAAGTAACGTTCTAATAGCAGGATCGAGGAGCTGTTGTGCGTAGGAATATCAAGGAAAGTCCCGTGTTAATAGCTCCAGTATTGTAAAAATAGTCCTACAGACTGCTCTTTGCAGTTCCGTGGGCTGATGAAAAATAAAAAAATAACAGGATGAAAAAAAGATATATATTACCCTTTGTTTTGTTGGCATTGTCTTCATGTACCAAAGATTTTTTAAATCAGAAAAATCCCAACGCCGTTACGATCGATGATTACTTCAAGTCGGAAAATGATGTGCTCTTGGCGGTTAACGGTCTTTACCAGTCCCTTCGTTCGGGAAGTACGATCGGAGAATCCAGTACATTGTATAATGAGGAACGTTCGGATAATAGTGGACGTAATGATAACCAATCCAACGCCGGGGAGCCATTCCAATTCAATGACTTTTCGTTGCTGCCAAGTAATACCTATCTAAAGACGCATTGGTCGGCTATGTATGCGGCAATCAGCCGCTGTAATGTGGTTCTGTCACATGTCGACGATGTAACCTTTACAAGTGCAGAATTAAAAGGACGTTATATTGCGGAAGCGAAATTCGTTCGTGCATTATTATATTTCCATATGGTGCGTAAATTCGGAGATATTCCATTATCTACGGTACAGGTGACCAGTAAAGAGCAAGCAAATGAATTAGCTTTTCGGCAAAAAGAGTCGGTTGTGTACGAACAGATCATTAAGGATTTGACAGAGGCATTGTCCAGCAATCTTCCCAATACGCAGAAAGATTACGTCATTGGCAGAGCATCTAAATCGGCTATTAATGCAATTTTGGGACAAGTATACTTAACGTTGGGAGCAACGCAGACGTCGGGGAGTGCAGAAAATTTTGCGAAGGCAGAACAGTACCTTAATGCGGCCTACCAAATGCGAACTTTTGGTAAACTGAACGAAATCCCCTATGCGGATGTTTTCGATGTGACCAAGAAAAATAGCTGTAAAGAACTTGTTTTTCAGATTCAGTACAAACAAGGTGACCAAAACTATAGCTCGAGTATTGCCCGTAATTACCAGGCGAGAGGGGAGACCATCAACTCACGCTATAACTCTACAGGTGCTGGCGAAGTTGCGAAACTAGATTTGATTAAAGATTACGAGCAAGACGATATCCGAAAAGGCTTCTCGGTAAAGTTTGCCGCCAATACGCAAGTTAACGATTGGTTTGTAACCAAATTTAGAGATAACAGTGACGCTGCCGGTACCAATGGTTGGGGTGGAAATGACTGGATCTTGATCCGTTACGCAGATGTGATGCTGTTGTTGGCAGAAGCAAAATATCACTTGGGTAAAGATGCGGAAGCTATCGTGCTTTTGGATCAGGTACGTGAACGTGCTGGATTGCCTTCGTATGCTACTTCAATGCTAAATACTACCTATCGCAGTAAATATCCAACCTTAAAGGAGGCCATATTGCATGAACGCCGTGTAGAACTGGCATTTGAAAACCAACGTTGGTTTGATTTGATCCGTAATTATAATGCACAAGAACTGGTGACTTATTTCAAAACGAAGAGCCAGGCTGATTATGGAAATGCTAAAATCTCCAATATCTCGACAAAAGATCGATATTATCCAATTCCTTTTGATGAATATAAGCTGGATCCGACACGTATGTATCAAAACCCTGGTTATTAATCTGCAATGGAATAGATATGATAAAAAATATCAGAAAGATCTTATTACTTGTCTTTGGAATATGCTGCCTGCATATTTCCAAAGGTCAAGTAAATACTACACCTGTTGGACCACAGGATTGGCTGATCAAGAAGAATTATTATGCATCCTATTTGCTCTTAAAAGATCCTGTCCTTATACAGGAGCTCGTGGGCTCCAAGCCGATAGCACAGGTATTGGAAAAACGGTTCGAACGTTTTAACAACAGCGTCAGTTGTACCGATCTCACGTGCTATTTGAATGCCTTCAAATGGCAGGAAAACGAAATTGACCTGTTGGCAGAGCAGTTGGCGGAGCAAATTGGTCGTAACAAGAAATTGGACCAGCTTGTTCAGGCTAATCTTATTCCATCAATGACCTATGGTGTGTTGCATCATGAAACGGCAAAGGCCTATTTTACGAAAGCCTTGAAACAGGATTTAAAGGCAATGAATTATGTGGTGGACGTCTATGGGGGAGGTAAAAGTCCCAATTACCCCAAGATAGATTCAATCTCTTTCGATGTAAAACGTGCGGCCTACCTTCATCTTTTGGACGATGTTCGCCAAGACGTCCGCAAAGATATTCCAACACATAAAACAGCATTTTTTTTGACCATGATGACTGCGGTACGCTTGTTGGAAATTAATGAGCGATGGGACGCGGCACAACTAGAACCGCTGATTGAACTCGAAAACAAGAAAGCTTACGAAGCGGTCAAAAATACCGACTTCGCAAGCTATCCCTATAGTCTGTTGCTGACCTTAGGTGCAGGCCCCGAGGTGTATGGACAGCCTATTAGTCCTGGTGGAATGCTACGTGCGCGAATGGCAGCCCGAAGCTACTTTGAAAAATTGGCCCCTTTTATTGTGTTGTCTGGCGGTAAAGTACATCCCTATAAGACTCGCTTTATTGAGGCAATAGAAATGAAAAAGTATCTGATCGAGATTATGGGAGTACCTGAAGCTGCAATATTGATTGATCCACATGCGAGACATACGACCACAAATTTGCGTAATACAGCACGTATCCTGTTGAATTATGGTTTTCCGAAAGATAAATACGCCATCGTTAACAGTAGTAAAGTGCACATTGATGCGGTGGAAAAAATGGGCGATCGTTGTATACGTGAATTGGGGTATATTCCTTATACATTGGGTAAACGAATTTCAGATGTGATCATCGAGTTCAAGGCAAAAGAAGAGGCCTATACGATCGATCCTGATGAACCATTAGACCCCTAGCCGACTAAGTAGGCCAATTGCTAATCCATTAACTGAGCGGATCGGCTTTGTCTATGGCTTATGGGAAGGCATGAAAAAGGTCCGTAGCATTGCAAGCTACGGACCTTTTTTATTTTAAAATAATGGACTTTCCTTCTTTAGCCGAGCGTTTTGCCGCTTCCAGGATTTCGACCACAGTGACATTATTATTGATCGATCCGAGATCATTTTCTGGTGGCACGGCATCTTTCAGAACCTGTTCGAGATAGGCAATATGGTTCTCAAAATACGGGATCGCAGTTGATACATGTGTAGGTGGATCATTCTGCTGTTTGTATTTTAGAAGTTCTTTGTCATTTTTGGCGTAGAGCTGAGCTTTTGTGCCAAACACCTGCAGATCTTTAACACTGTATGGCCAAGCCCAGGAAGCTTGAATAATACCCGTGCTGCCGTCACGGTAGCTTAGTATAATGGTAGCGTTGTCATCGACTTTTGGATAAACCTCAGGCTTGAGCTGTTGTGTAAAGGCTGTCACTGAAATTGGCCTTTCTCCCTTTTTGAGCCAGGTCATTAGATTGGCACCATAACAACCAAAATCCATCACTGCACCGCCACCATTTTTTTTCGGATCAGTAAGCCAGTCGAGGAAGTAATTGCTACAGCCGATTTCTTTAGGTCCTTCGTGCCCGTCTTTTACAAGTATACGTGTGATTTTTCCAATTTCACCCTTGTCGACCAGCTGCTTCAGTTGTTGATTGCTTTTATACCAGGTCGTTTCGTAATTTACCAAAAAGGGTGTTTCGAACTGTTTGGACAAAAATGCAATACGTTTTGCGTCAGAAAGAGTCGTAGCAAGAGGCTTCTCTACCATTACAGGGATCTTAAGCGGGAGACAGGTCTCTGCGACGCGGATATGCTCATCGGTTGGATTGTAGGCCAGCACCGCGTCTGGCTTGACATGTTTCAATAAACTGGGTAAGTCATGGTAGAAGATTGCGTCAGGTAAATTATACTGCGTTCGTATTTTGTTTGATAAGGTTTGATTCGGTTCGGCAATACCGATAATATCGACTTTTTTATCCTTATATAAATTTAAAAGCAAGAATACGTGGTCATGGTTAAGCCCTGCAACAGCAACCCTAAGCCGTTCACTGGCCTGTGCAACTTGTTGGAAGAATAGGAGCAGGAAAACTAGGCGGATAAGATGCTTCATATGTTAAGTTTAGTTATTATAAATATACCGATTTGTGCTGAGGATACCCTTTGTAAATCCAGGTAACTTTTCGGTGCGATCGGATGATATCGGCAACAATGTCAAAATAGGTTTCTCCACGACCAGCTTTTAGCTCATCTAGTTTCTTTTGAAAATGCGTTTGATTGAATGGTGATTCTGCTCCAAGTTTACCTTGATAATAGGCCAAAGTTGTTTCAACGCCCAATGACGTCCTGCTGTGTGCAATATCCTTCCAAACAATGCAATGTGAAGCAGTGTCTTTGAAGGTCCCAAATCCACCGTAAAGCAGGTCGTCAAAGCCGTCTAGGCTTCCTATCTTCCAGCTTTCGCTGGACATGTAGACGGCATTGATTTCTTCGTAAAAACTTGCAATATCGTTGATGCTACAGCCATCAACCACAGCCACGCCAAGATCGGGATTGCTTCCCACAAGTTGCTTAAAATCCGTCCAGAGGTCCTCCCCGGGAAATATTGTTCCAGCTGCTTTGTTTTGCCATTTGTTCAACAATTGAACGAGTTCGGTTCTGATGGTACTGGGATGATAGGTCAATGAACACAAAAACGAGCTTAATGCAGTGCCATCCGAATCACTGACCAAAAAATGAGCAAGTGTACCGACCAATTTTTTTTCATCTGTTTTCATCTCTGACCTTTATTTTTAATCGTCTAAAAATAGCCTAACGAAATCGTTTGCGGTTTTTTAACAAAAAATCCTATACATTTAACGATACATTTAAGGATAAATCTAATGTTATGATCTACCGATTTACTTGCTATAGTATATTAACTCTTGTGAATATACTCTTTAGGTTTGGGATTTCTGTATTCGGACAGCAACATCCTAACGTTATTGTCATCCTGAGCGACGATGGAGGTTATGATGATTTTGGTTGTTACGGCGGTAGGGAGGTCTATACCCCCAATATTGATGCACTTGCGAAAAATGGCGTACGTTTTCAGTCGGCCTATGCCTCAGCTTCAGTATGCGCTCCTTCTCGGGCGGGCTTACTTTCTGGCCGCTACCAGCAGCGCTTTGGTTTTGAACATAATATTTCGAAACGTCCCACTGCGGGTGTCGCACCTGAAGATATCGGAATGGATACGCAGGTAGCCACCATTGCTGACTTCATGAAGTATAACGGCTATAAAACTGTAGCGATTGGCAAATGGCATCAAGGGGATGGTCCACAATTTAATCCATTGAAACGTGGGTTTGACCATTTCTATGGTTTTATCGGTGGTGACCGGCCTTACTTCCCAATCCATGGTGCCGTGAAGCCAACGCAGCTGCTTTATGACGATCGACGTATAGTCCCCGAAGACTCAATTCATTATTTGACTGAAACATTGACCAATAAAGCAATTGCGTATATTCAACAGTATCGAAGCCAGCCCTTTTTTATGTATTTAGCTTTCAATGCAGTGCATACACCTGTCGAAGCGCCCCTGAAGACTATTGATAAGTATAAAAATGTAGCTGATCCATTGCGTCGTGCTTACTTGGCTATGCTGGATAATATGGATGAAAATATTGGACGTCTGGTTGAACATTTAAAGCAAGAAGGACTTTATGAAAACACCTTAATCATTTTTATGAATGATAATGGAGCGGCAACAAATAATGGCGCAGACAATGGACAATTGCGTGGTTTAAAGGGATCGAAATGGGAAGGTGGAATCCGGGTTCCCCTTATCATGCAATGGCCAGCCAAGCTACCGAAAGGGATAACATCAGATGCCATGGTATCGGGAATGGATATCTTACCCACCAGCATCGAGGCAATAAAAGGGAAGAACATCCAGGGGCAGCAAATCGATGGCATCAGTTTGCTATCTTCCTATAAGGATGTGAAAAATGGACACGACTATTTATTCTGGCGTCGAGGGATTGCACGTGCTGTGCGACACAAAGAATGGAAACTGATTGTGGTTAAAGATGATCCGATATTATTGTTCAATCTTAGGGATGACCTTCGGGAACAGCATAATCTAGCCACGAAGTATCCTGAGCGTGTAAAGGAGATGCTGAATAAACTGAAGGAATGGGAAAAGGGACTGGAGAATCCAAAATGGCTAAGCTCTGTATTGGACAATGATCAAAATCAACTGATGAAACACCGGATGGAAGTCGTCGGACGAGCCGCAGAACGACAATATCCTTAAGTAATGAATACTAAAAACAGATGAAAGGACTAATCCTATTTTTATTGTCCTTTGCCTTGGTTATGGCAAAGGCGCAGAACAGCGATACGTTTGTGCGTATTAAAAAGCATGTATACGATGATGAGTTAAGTGGCCCATTGCCAAATGCAGATAAAACGTTAAGCCTATGTAATCAACTGCGTGCTGACGGTACTTGGGCAGATATCGATTACAGCAGTAAGTCAATATCGCTTTGGCCTCCGGGAGAGCACTTGGATCGGTTAAGGACACTTATTGTTGCCTATGTGTCTCCACAAAGTGCATCTTATCAGGAAAAATCACTTTACGATAAAATCCTGCTTGCCGCACAATATTGGGCAAATAATCGTTTTGAGTCTTCAAATTGGTGGCATAACGAGATCGCTTCGCCAAAAGCCATCGGTGTCTGTCTTATCCTGATGAAATTTGGAAAGGAAAAAATTCCTACTACACTAGAGACTCCACTTGTTGAGCTGATGAAGCGTGGCGATCCTTACACAAAAACAGGGGCGAATAAAAGTGATATTGCCATGCACTATTTTTATCGTGCATTGATCTTGGAAGATGAAAATCTTTTAGCTGCTGCGATGGAGCAGCTGCTTTTTCCGATACAGCTCGTGAATGGCAAGGAAGGACTGCAATATGATTTCTCTTACTTACAACATGGCCCTCAATTATACATTGCAGGCTATGGGGAGGAATTTCTGAAGGGGATCTCAAAAGTTATGGCCTATGTGCGCGAGACACCTTATGCTGTAGACATGAAGAGACTCGGCCTTTTTGAACATTTTCTTACAGCAACCTACCTGCCAATTATTCGTTCGCGCTATATCGATTTTAATGTACATGGTCGCGGGATCTCACGCCCTAATATCTTGGAAAAAACACAGGAAACGGCCATATTACAACAAATGAAGTTGATTGATCCCGCCAAAAATACCATTTGGAACAAAGCGCTAGCAAAACTAGATAGCGTCCAGCCTTATGACGCTGAGCATATCGAGGTCCACCGCCATTACTGGAAAGGAGACTACACGACTCATCTGCGTAAGCAATTCCACTTTAATGTTCGGTTGGCCAGTAGCCGTACCAATAAATCGGAGTCTGGAAATGGAGAAAACGTTCTTGGTCGCAATATGTCTGATGGTGTGACCAATATTCAGGTATTTGGACCCGAATATTATAATATTATGCCCGTATGGGAGTGGGATAAAATTCCTGGAACGACAACACGCGATTATCCAGGCGACCTGGAATTGAAAGAACAATGGGGAGCACTTGCTGCAAATAACTTTGCGGGCGGCGTAAGCAACGATAAGACAGGGGCTTCAGCTATGTCGGTCCAGTACGACGGGGTCAGGGCTCAAAAAGCCTGGTTCTTTTTCGATCGGGAAATTGTTTGTTTGGGGGCTGGGATTCACTGTGCTGCGCCAGAAGCTGTGGTAACAACCTTAAACCAAACCTGGCTGAATGGACCCGTTGTCTGGAATGGAAAGGAAATGTCTGCACTCGATTCAGTACAGAGATCTGTCAAAGTAGGCGATTTTATAACCCATAACAATGTTCTGTATTATTTTCCAGCAGCTATGAATGTTGGATTGACAACCAAAGATCAGGTTGGTTCCTGGTACCGGATCAACCGTTCCCGTTCCAAAGATGTTGTACATGGAAAGGTCTTCAAGCTTTGGTTTGATCATGCTGTTGCTCCAAACAATGCGAGCTATGCTTATATTGTTGTGCCTGGTACCAAAACTGTTGATACAAAAGCAATGCAGCAGCTAAAAATTTGGCAGAATACATCGGATATACAGGCGGTGGAGCATAAAGGGAGCCGGATTCTACAAATTGTTTGTTATCAAGCAGGAACGTACCAAGTTGGCAATTGGTCTATAAAGCTCGATCAACCTGCTATCATACAATTGAGTATGCGCGAAACAACTAGCATGCAGCTTGATGTTGCAGATCCACTCCAAAGAGCCAAAACAGTGAAGGTTCAACTCGTCAATAAACAGCTTCGTGTAAATCAATCGCTGGAGGTTTCGCTTCCACAGGGCGAATACGCAGGGAGTACTGTAAGTAACCAAATCGCGATCGGGAAGAAATAATCCAGATTCAATTGGAAAGCTTATAAAAATACAAAGGGGAGAT
>NZ_DKSP01000146.1:16679-43605 GCF_002472745.1 Sphingobacterium sp. UBA7253
ATCTCCCCTTTGTATTTTTATTTTTTGAGCTGCTCCAACCGTGTCAAACCTTCCAGATAATAATAATCTGCATAGGTCAGCGGAACATCGATTTCCGAATGATGGGGTAAGCTACCCACACTATGCTGCAATAAGAAACCGCCATTGCTTGCATATTTAGCAAAATAGGTGGCTCCTGATAGTGTTTGCAGGCTTTCCTGAGCAAATGTCAAGTAGGATTTGCTTTCGGTGCCAGTGGTCATTGTTGAGAGTTCAATCAGTGCAGAAGCAACAATGGCTGCAGCTGAGGCATCGCGCGGCACAAAATTTAATTTCAAGGAAGAAAAATCAGCATCCGATTTATACCCCGGCTTTCCGGCATTAAAATCCCAATACGGAATTTTATTTTTTGGAAGATTCGGATGGGTCATGTAAAACTTTGCCGCCGCTTTTGCCGTTTTAAGAAATTCTGGTTTTTTGGTCTCCCGGTACATCATGGTAAATCCATAAATAGCCCAGGCTTGACCGCGTGCCCAGGTTGAATTGTCGGCATAGCCTTGGTTCGTTTGTTGGTGGATAGCATGGCCATTACCATCGTAATCGACAACATGGTAAGTACTGTGGTCTTTACGAAAATGGTTTTTCATGGTTTGGGTGGCATGACTGATGGCCACATCCTTATATTTGGTATCTCCAGTCAAGTCGGACACATAACACAGCATTTCCAGGTTCATCATGTTGTCGATAATGACTGGATATTTCCATAGGGTCTTGCCGTCCCAAGACTTCTTCTCGTTCCATGATTTGATGACGCCCACCTGCGGATTATAACGTTTAAGCGCAGTATTGGCCGAGTGGATGAGGATATCCTTGTAAGCGGCAACCTTTTTGGGATCTTTAAGGTATTTAATGGCATTGCCATAGGAACAATACATCACAAAACCAATATCATGATGTTGATCAAGGTCTTTGGCTTTTTCAAGCGCCTCTGTCCATTTGATCGCCGCAGCTTCGGTCTCTTTATTATGGGTATGGTTGTAGATATACCATAGTGACCCTGGAAAGAAACCGCCGGTCCAATCCCATTCGTCTGTCCCTACCAGTTTTCCTGCAGGACTCAATGTGCGTGGAAATTTGTGCTGCTTTTCTGCTGCTTGTTCTAAAAATTGATATTGTTTTTCTGCAGCTCTAAAACTTGTGTCAATAAAGCTTGGTTTTTGATCTGTAAAACTCAGTGCAATCAGACTGGATGTGATCACAAAAAGTGCTTTTAGACCAGGTTTTCTTTTTTTCATAACGGCTTATATTCTTAGTAAGTTACATAATAATCTGATTCTTTTTATTTTATAGCCTCTTGGCGAATCGTAAAGGTATATTTTCCAGCGGATTTGATGCTTTTAGCGGTGAGTTTGATGCGATAGAGTTCCTTACCCCATACCTGACTCAAACGTGGGTCATCTTGAGGAATGACATCGTAGCTCGCTGTGAACTGTCCGGCATCAAAGTGTAGGGTTGCGTGCCCATTATTGAGGCGGATTTCCCCTTTGCCAATTTTTGGTTCCTGAGCAACCAGAAAATGGATAATATTGGCCTGCTTAGGACCTGTGATTTTAAACTCATCCTGAATGTCCAGCCCGTTTTGTACGAGGGTGTAACTTCTATTCCAGTGTTCAACATTCGCCGACTTCGGATATGCTTTTCCAATATCAAGTTGGAATCTATTTTGTGCAGGCAGAAATGCTACATTTTCAGCTTTATATTCCTTTCCAAAAGATTGGTCTGCTCCATTGATCATCGGAACATTATGGTAAGCACTCTGCATCGTCCAGATACTGTATCTGTCATCGCTAAAGGTCTTTTTGGTATAGGTGCCGACACCGGCATCAATGAACAGTGGTTGTTGATCTTTGTATAAGATAAAACTCCCGACATCGTTATGGTTGTGACTTTCATTATTGAAACCACCTTTGGCGGCAAAGAAAAACGGACCCTTTTTGAGATATATAAATTGTGTTTCCGGATACCACTTCGCATTATTTTGAGGGAGCGCAGCGGTAACACGCTCTAGTTGTGGATAGCATCTCAGGTCTTCGAAGGCGCGAAAAATATCCCTTGAAGGTTTGAAATTTGCAGTTTTGTCGCCGGTATTTTCCATATATCGGGCAAATTGCATCATCTCGCTACTATTGACATCCTGTCCATAACGGTAGATCAATAGTGGGTCGCCGCCCCCTTTTGCCGAAGCGTCGGCAAAATTAACTACCCATTTATCTCCGCCAATATAGGATTGTGCAATGTACTCGCCCATATCGCGAATTACAGGTTTATCAAAAATATTGATCTTGCCCTTGGTGGCCAGCGAAAGTATTTTTAAATAATCGTACAGTTTGCCCGCAGCATGGCCCCAATAGGAGGGACCCTCTTCGCAGGCACCGTCTGTTTTGACATAATTGATAAAGCGATCCACAGAAGACATTGTCTTATAAATTCCCGCCAGTTGTATATCGGGATTGTCCTCAACCAAAAGCAAGGCCGTAAGAACATTAAAGTTACACCATGGATTCCAGTTATTGACCAACTGTCCTTCCTTGAGTTCAAATGCCTGCCACCACATGTCGTTACGATCCAAATAGGGCTGTATAATGCGTTGTTGGATCTGTTGTTTTAGACGGGTACTGATTTCGGGGTTTATCGTATTGAATGTATCGCGGAAGAAATAATGAACCCAGGAGAGGAGCGAGCCTACATCACCGGCCATCAGATCGACTACTTGTGTGCGCTCTTGCGGCAATGATCGCTTGCTGGACTGAAAGGCCCCAAGGTGTGCCGAGAGAGACCATGTTGCCATTTCCGTCAATTGCCAACTGCCGTTTAGGATTTGGTCAACAAAGCGCCCCTGTCCTTCTGCAAGCTCCGCCAACAGTAGGTTGGTCAGCGCAGTACAATTTTCGTTCATTGGCTTTTCCATTATGCTGCGGTTGCCTGAACGCTCATATTCAAGGTAGTCGGTTGCTTTGACGACCTGCCACTGGTAGTTCAGGGCCTCGTTTCCCTTTTTTATAATACGCTCTTTAAAGGGAGCCATCAGCTTATCCCAGGCTAAACGGTCGGAATAAGCCGGGTAGGGAACCCAAGATTTGTCATTGCCTAGGCTGGCTTTCAGGTTCTCTTGTTTAAATGCTCCTGTTAGCAGGTTCAGATCTTTCCCTAGCAGTCTTTGGAAAGAAAAACTGCTAAGGAAAAATAGTAGGATTAAGTAAATTCTCATAATTACCAATCTTGATTTTGTGGTAGTAATGCCGGATACATCCAACGATTCGTCGAAACGGATGTGTTCTTGATCTTGATCATAGGCTTTTAGATTTAATTGGTCTGAAAAATGAATTTTCTGTGAAGTGAATTTACAGTATTGATAGAGAACAATAAGGACGTTTTCTCGCAATCGTTTTCGTAACAGCCTGCCTAAAAACCGAAAGATTTTTGGTTAATATCTGTTTAGAAAGGTATGCCTGCTGTAGTATTTGGATCAATAATTCAAAGGTCAGTGTAGCGTCTGTAAGCGATTGTCGTTTAATAAGGAAATTATGTAAACCTATTTCTTTTCGTATGATGAATATCAAAAAAACCGCGTTATTGTTGTGTCTGTCATTTGGAGCATATGCAGGCTATGCGCAGACAAAATGGAATGTAAAAGCCGGAGTCGCCTTTTCAAATGTGGATGCTAAAAATAAAGCGGGCGATAAGGCCAACACGGCCGCGGTTGGAGGCCTGTATTTGGGACTCGGTCCCACATTACGCCTCAGTGAGCATTTCTCTTTAGAACCGGCATTTGTATTTGCTAAACGGGGCTTTAAACGAAAAGATGGGAGTTTTATAGGCTGGGGCAAAGATTTTAAAGCGAATACGTCTTATATCGAAATGCCTATCGATGTTGTTTTTAATGCTACGATCGGTGCAGGTAAGTTGGAGGTCGGTATAGGCCCTTATATCGGTTATGGATTGGGTGGGAAATGGAAAACTTCAGAATCTGTTTACCTAGACGATATTGCAATTGATAACAAGGGAGATATCAAGTTCAAAAATGATTCGAGTGAAGGTGAGTATGGGGATTATACACTTGGGAGACCTTTTGATTATGGCGCTCGTGCAAAAGTGAACTATCTTTTTAGGGAACATTATCTTGTCGGCATAGAATTTCAGAAAGGAATTGCCAATTTAGAATCCAAATGGGGGGATTATAAATCCGGGAATGCTATACGTAATCGCTCCTTGGGTATTTCAGTTGGCTATCGGTTTTAGTAACTTAAAAACAGTGAATAAATAAGCGTATTGTTGGAAGCATGAGCTTGTCTCATTAATCCAATCGTTTGTCTTCAGCGCCTCGTGTCTGGAGACAAACGATTGGAAATAAATCTTTCCGTTGTACTTGCTACTATTGGGCATTAGAATTCAATCCGGTAGTTAATGGTCGGAATGATACCAGTCCATTTTTGAGGTTCAATGATACGTTTGCTGAAATTGTAGTGCATACCCACAGTGTTTTCTCTATTAAGGAGATTCTGAATATCCAAAATAAAAAGATGGCTTACTTTTTTGCGGTTAACCCGATAGCTCGATGAGAAATCAACACGTACGTAGGGATCGGCAGTCAGGGTATTGATGCGATCTTGATCAATAACTTCTTCGTCTAAACGAAGCGATTCTTCTTCCAGAACAGGAGAGTACTTTCTTCCTCCGGCATAAATTAATTTGGCATTAAGACCGAACAGATTATTCTTACTCTTTCCCACGGTCCATTCTTTCCCCATCAATAAATTTCCTACATAACGCGTATTGAATGTGGTGTTGTATTCTTTGCCATTGCGTGCTTTGAATTTAGAATCAAAGAAGGAGGTCGTTGCCATGAAGTAATACCCCTTACTTAACGACTTCTCAAGCGTCAGCTCAATGCCGTAATTTTTGCCGGTTCCTTTATTGATAAGCTGACGGTAGTTTGATGTACCAATAGCTGCAATATCCGATACATTGAGTAAGGAGAAGTTGATGTCGGAATCTGTAGATACTGGGACATCATAAAGATGCTGATAATAGAGTTCTGTCTTAAACCGGAGTGTTCTGCTTAGGTTCTTTTCATAGCCAATAACAGCCTGAGCAGATTTCGTTGGCGAAAGAGGCTTGTTTGGCTCTAGGCTTGTTTGATCGCTACTTTTAGCAAAATAGTAGACCAAGGGCTCCAGTCGGTTATATAGACCAGTCCCAAAAGATATCGTTTGATCTGCGGCTACACGCCAGTTTAGGCCAAGCCTTGGCTCGATAGACCAGCTCTTGCTCAAGGCGAAGTAATTTGCATGTACTCCTGTATTTAGCGTTAGTTTGTCGTTCAAAACTGTTTTTAACTGTGCAAAAGCATCATAAGTACTTGTATTCCCAGTCTCATTAATCCGCTCTTTCAATGCTGCTAGCTCGGTGTCGTAGGACAGCGCATAGAGGTCATAGTGTAATAAACTTGCATTTAAGCCCGCTCTAATCGTGTTTTTACTGTTGGCGCGATAGTTTAGCGTACCCGCATAGCGAAGAGCCGTATTCGTAAATTTGTCCTTGTGATAGAGGCTGGAAACATAGTCCCGTGTTAATGTATCAGTGCTATTGGAATTACGGCTAAGGGACATGGAAACAATATTGGTGAAATATAATCTGTCGTTTGCAATGTATTGATGTTTTAGTCCAGCACTCCCCGCGTTGAACTTTAAGTTTAGATCTTGGGCGTCTGTTCGTTCGTCCCATTTTTCGTAATTACGCTCGGCAGTTTGTTGAAGTTTCCCCAAACCGCCTATACCGAATAAGGAAAAGGTTCCGGCTTTTTTTGTGGGAAATACAAAATTAAAAGAAAGGTCCTGATATTTTGGGACGCCAGTGTCTGAAACTTTTACACCTACTTTTTCCAGTAGACTCAATGAAGAATAGCGGTAACTAATCAAATAGGAAGCGTCACTTCCTTTTTTGAAAGGCCCTTCTAACGTTGCTCCTACGCCCAGTACTCCGACGTTGAATGTGTATTCGCGTTTGTCGGTATTACCTTTACGGAACCTAAGATCAAAAACACCCGCTGTTGCATTGCTGTATTCCGCGGCAAGTCCACCAGTATAGAAATCAGATTTTCCCAATACCATGGTATTGAGCATACTGATTCCGCCGCCTGCAGCGCCTTCGGCTCCAAAATGATTGGGATTTACAATTTCGATACCTTCAAGCCGCCATTGCAAGCTTTTGGGAGAATTTCCGCGAACAATAATTTCATTGTCATCGCCGCCGGCAGCAACACCTGGAAAACTCTGTGCCATACGGGCGGGATCAAAAAAGGCGCCAGCATAGCGGTTGGTCTCTTCCGGCGAAAAAGAGCGTCCACTCGTCATTGCCATCTGGTTGAGCGGTTGTTTTCCGGCATTGGCATAGACGACAGCTTCAGTTAATGCATTTATTTGTGGCTCCATTTCCACATTGACCATATTCTCCCGTCCACTGGTGATCAGTAATTCTGTAAATTCTTCTGGTTTATATCCTGCCATGCGAACTTGAAGCTGTTGACGCCCAACCGGAACTTGCTGCAGCCGAAATATGCCCTGTGCGTCTGTACTTACAGACTTTGTTCCATCACTGGATGAAATGACAATTGTGGCACCTGTAAGCGGTAATCTGGTATTTTTATCTATCACGGTTCCTTTGACAGTTTCGGTCACAACCTGATTTTTTTGCTTTGGCGCTGCTGGTTGCTGGGCGAATGTAAACCCTGCTTGAAGCGATAATCCAATAAGTAAGATTGGCGATAGTTTCATAAAAGATTAGTTTTTATCTTTATGACAGCCGACTTTCAATTTACCCTTAGCTTTTACCTAATTTTTTGTTTTTCACGCCGCGAATATGTATGATTCAACTTAAATTCACATGTCATTACATGAAATTTTATAGGTTTTACTGATAAGTAGTTATTAACATAAAGGTTGCTGATTACAAGTTAATTAACATTGTTGTTAACATTTTAGCTGAACTGTTTTTGTCCTAAATGCCTAATTGTAAAAAAATAGGACGTCCGCTACGTTTTTAACAAAAGATCTGCTCTATACTAGAAAGTTAACATGTTTATTAACAATTCCTGGGATGGTTTTTTACAAAGACTAAGCGGAGTGTATTCAAATGGCGCAGTTCATTTGAGTAGCGCAGTTCATTCAAATAATAGAGCGTATTCAAATAAAAGCTTCCCGAAAAATTAACATTTTGATAATCTGACGAACCTATCTTTGTTAGGTGAAAACTACCGAAGCCAATGTAGATAGCCACTATGTGTTGCGTTTTAAAGAAGGTGACCCCATTGCCTTTGCCCATTTCTTTGAGCGGTATTGGGAGGATCTATACACCGTCGCTTTTCGTCATCTTCGGGAAGAGGATCAGGCTAAGGATCTTGTGCAGGAAGTATTCATCCATATCTGGGAAAAACGATCGCTCGTGAGTACTGAATACTCCGATATAAAATTCTATTTCCACAAAGCCCTCAAAAACAAAATACTGAATTACTACGCCTCGGAGCGTGTACGAAAACAGGTCTTGGAGAAATCAATGGAACGTATGGACGCTTTTTCCAATTTGGATAGCCAGGCCTTTGCCAGGTATAAGGCGCTGGAGGCTATTGTGGATGATTCGATAGACAAATTACCTAGATTGATGAAAGCAGTCTACTTAATGCGTTCTGACAATTATTCAATAACACAAATTGCCAAGGAACTCAATCTGGCTGAACAGACCGTTAAGAACTACCTGTCAGAGGCCAAAAAGATTATGCGGTACGAATTGACAAGAAGGTTTGCGGACCACGATTCTGTATTTTTATTGCTCGCAGGAAGCTATCTCCTTTATGATTATTTAATATAAAGAACATATTTAATTAAAGTACTTTGCCCGTTTTGATCTGTATTAGTATAAAAATTAATGCAGGTGAATTTAGAACGCTTTAAACTTATCATAACAGATTATCTCGGAGGAAAATTGACTGAGGAGGAAAAAGGTCATGTTGACGACTGGTACGAGTCTATTTCAAACGATGATATTAATCCCTTTAGCGATGCAAATCATCGGGAAAAAATCAAACAAGAATTATTTATTCGTGTAGGAATAGCTGAAGCACCTGCGAGGGCAAAGAAGGTGGCCAACATACCGGTCAGAAAATTCTCTTGGCTTTCAGCAGCAGCGGCTATTTTGGTCCTAGGAGGCATCAGTCTGCTATTTTTACAGCACAACCCGATGTCGCTTTCTCGGAAGCGGACAGAAGCGGTCGCATTACTGACGGAAACGGTTACGAATGCGGGCGAATTGAAAGAAATTCAGTTACCTGATGGCACATCTATTTTTTTAAACGGAAATACACGTATCCGCTACGATCGTAAGAATTTTGCATCAAATAGAAAATTCTTTTTAGATCGAGGGGAAGCATTCTTTCGGGTCAGACGGGATACTTTACACCCATTTGAGATAGAAACAGGCAGCGTTTCTGTTGCAGTCCTAGGAACATCATTCAACGTCAACAATTCGATGTCTACTAAACATGTGACGGTCGAAGTTAAAACTGGGCGGGTGAGTGTTCTAAATGCAAAAAATGGAGCAAACCATATCCTTACAGCAGGTAAGGCCGTCCGGTATAGCGTAGTTAAAAATGATTTTAAAACTTTCGATAGCGATCCAGCTTACATCAGCCTTTGGACACAAGGCGGTATGCAATTGAATAACATCAGCTTCAAGGAACTGAAAGAAATAATCTATAACCGCTTCGGTGTTGTGTTGCTTACCGAAAATCTGAATACAGATCCATTCAATTATTCGCTTATGATACCACATGTACAGTCATTAGACCAGGTGCTGAATATCGTTTGCAATATTCATCAAATCAAATTTAGGAGGGAGAAAAATGAAATAATCTTATACAAATAAGCTGTAGGGGGTAGAACAGCATAATTTATCTGCCCAAGAAAAGTGCTCATCTGGCAAACCGCTAAATCGACCAGTGAGCACCTGAATATTCATGTTTAAAACATTCATACAAATATATGTATAAAATAATTAAGCTTACCGACCTTGCGACAAAGCTTGCCATCTGCGCTATGGTCTCTTGTGCTGTAACCAATAGCCATGCTGAGGGATTGGAAAAGATCAATCGCACTTACTGGGATAATATCAATATTCATTTGTCTAGTGGTAACGCCGCGCAGGCGGTACTGCAGTTGTCAAAACAAACAGGTCAAGCGATCGGCTACGATCGGAGTATGCTCCAATTAGATCGGATTTTAATTGCCGAAAAAAAATTCCAGAATGCGAGCTTCGAGGAAGTCCTTGCCTATATCCTGAACGGGACCAACATTAAGTCAAAAAGAGTGTCAGGGGGTATTGTCCTTGTAAAAAATACGGGTAAACAGGAATCTTATGACTTGAAATTGCAGCTTGTCGATCGTACAAAACAACCTATTGGGGGAGCTTCCGTGCATATTCCACTGACTGGACAGAGCGCCTTGTCAAATGCCAAAGGTGAAGTGACTATTCGACTAGCTGCCGGCGTATATGATGTACTGATAAGCCATGTTGGATATGAAAAAAAAGAGTTGAACGATCTCAAGCTCGATGCCAGCACAGCAGGTATACGTCAGGTGGTCTTAAACGAAGATGACAACGAATTGGATGAAGTGGTCGTGACTGCATTGGGCATCAAACGGCAGGATCGTTCCCTCGGTTATGCTGTCGGTAAAATTAAGGGCGAGGATATCAATCGGGTCAATAATGATAACTTTCTGGTTGGTATGGCAGGTAGAGTACCCGGGGTTTCGATTAGTTCTACAGGACCCACCGGTTCCAGCGTGAATATGGTGATTCGGGGGGCATCATCGCTAAGTACAGACAACCAGCCGCTATTTGTCGTAGATGGAGTGCCCTTGATGAATAGTTTAAATAATGTTGGTCAGATCGGTGACGACAACAAAGTGGATTATGGTAATGCAATTGCCAATATCAATCCCGAAGATATTGAAAATATTTCTATCTTGAAGGGGCCAAGTGCAGCTGCGCTTTACGGCTCACGTGCAGGTAATGGTGTAGTGCTGATCACAACCAAAAGTGGTAAGAATGCGGAGAAGATGACCATTGCTGTGACTAGTAACACAGTATTTGATATCCCGTATAAATTTATTGAATTGCATAACAAATTTGCAAGCGGTACCTTGCCATGGCGACCAGGCGACCTGCCCGGCAATTTAGTTATTGAGGAGGAGTCTAGTGTTATGGTAGGCCCTGCACTGGATAAGGGGTATAAAGCTGTCCAATGGAATAGTCCGCTTGACGAGAACGGTAAGCCCATTCCTACGGAACTAAAAGCGTACCCAAATAACATTAAAAACTTTGTCCAGACTGGGGTCACAAGTACCAATGGGATTTCCCTGAGCAACAGAAGCGAAAAATTGGACTATCGTTTCTCGTATTCCAATATGGCCAATAAGGGTATTATCCCCAATTCGGATCTGTTCAGAAACACCTTGAATATCAATTCGACCATGCGCCTTCGCAATAGTTTGACATTGGGGCTTTCGCTAGATGCCAGCAGAAATAACTCCAGCAATAGACCTGCAGGAAATCGGGGAACCAATCCGATGCAAGCGGCCTATGAAGTTGCACCTCACATCAATATTCTGGAATTGCAGGATTATTGGTTGCCAGGGCAGGAGCAGATCCAACAGCGTTCACAGTCTATTGGCAACCACAATAACCCGTATTTCCTTGCTTATGGAGTGAATAATGCTTTTACAAGAGACCGCGTCTTTGGAAACTTACGGTTAGATTGGACCATCAAAAAAGATTGGACGGCCATGATACGGTACGCAACGGATATTTATTGGGAAAATAGGGAAACAAAAATCCCTTACAGTTATACGAACGAACCCAGAGGTGCTTATGGGATTGTTAATCTGATGAATATGGAACAGAATATCGACTTTCTGACGGCATATACAAAGAAGATGAGCGACTTTCAGATCACAGGATCACTGGGTGGAAATTTGCGGTATAATCGTGGTAAATCCGTGCAAAATACCTCAAAGAATGGCGCTGGATTAATCACGCCGGGACTCTACACATTGGCCAATATCAGTCCATTAAATTTGGATTTCTACAGTACAATTTCTGAAAGAGCCATAAACAGTGTTTACGGACTGATCAATCTAAGTTACAGGGATATGGTTTATTTAGATGTGACTGGGCG
Source organism: Sphingobacterium sp. UBA7253 (assembly GCF_002472745.1). Taxonomy (NCBI): domain Bacteria; kingdom Pseudomonadati; phylum Bacteroidota; class Sphingobacteriia; order Sphingobacteriales; family Sphingobacteriaceae; genus Sphingobacterium; species Sphingobacterium sp. UBA7253. The sequence continues at coordinate 27,946 of NZ_DKSP01000146.1, forward strand.
CAATGACTGGTCCAGCACCTTACCAGTGAACAATCGGTCCTATTTCTATCCTTCGGCATCCCTAAGTGTGCTAGCTAACCAGGTGTTTTCTCTGCCTAAAACGATCAATTTGGCAAAACTGAGAGCGGGTATTGCACGTGTAGGAAATGATACTTATCCCTATAATCTTTCCAATGTACTGAGTAATCCCGGTAGCTGGGGCGACGTATTGCGGCTAACACGTTCGGGATCACTCTTGGTTCCTAATCTGAAGCCCGAAATTGCCACATCTTACGAATTTGGCTTGGATCTAGGCATGTGGAATAATCGACTGAAGTTTGAAGGAACCTATTATAAGCTGGAGAACAAAAACCAAATTATTTCAACAACACTTCCCGGATCAAGTGGTTTCAATTCGAAAAATATCAACGCCGGACTGTTAAGCAGCCGCGGTATTGAACTTGCTGTTTCCGGGCGACCTATTGCCAAGGAAAATTGGTCCTGGGACGTTGGTGTCAACTGGCATCGCAATCGTACCCGTATCGATGAGCTTTCTGATGGTGTAGAGTTCTATACCTTTTGGACCGACGGTCGGGGTGGGGCACGTACCTATGTCGGGGAAGAGATCGGGGATCTGTACGATTCCAAGTTAGTGACCGTGGAGGATCAATCGTCGCCGTATTATGGTTTTCCTATTCTCAATAAAAATGGTTCTTGGCAGGCTGTACGGATCAATAATAGTCGCAACAAAATCGGAAATTTTAATCCCGATTTCACGATGGGCCTACAGTCAAGTCTTCGCTATAAAAAATGGACAATGAATATTGCCGCAGATATGCGTTTTGGAGGGAAATTTATGTCGCAGACCTATCGCTATTTCGAATCGAACCTAACCACGCAGCGTTTTCTTGATCAGATGATCAACCCCAATGGGATGACAGGCGAAACGCTACGCAATTATTTGGTCGATAACAATCTTGTTCGCGTGCAAGGCAATAGGTATCCCATTGTTGGAGGACCAGGCGAAGAGTATGGTGGTTATCCGATCAGTGTGGGTGGTCTTGTTGGCAATTTTGGGGTGTTTAATCCAGGTGTTATCGCACAATATGATGATAAAGGTAATATCACAGGTTATACAGAGAATCTTGGTGGTGAAGGAACAAAATATATCGCTTATTCAGACAATTACCCTTGGGATTTTATGAATGCAGCGACATTTGATGCTTCTTTTATCAAGCTTCGGGAACTGTCCTTTAGCTACGATTTATCAGGAAAATGGCTGAAACGTCTCGGAATAGAGAATGGCAGTGTGGGAGTCTATACCCGTAACCTGATCTTATGGACCAAAGCGAAAGTAGGTATAGATCCGGAAATGGCCTTCCAGCCAGAAACTGGCGTTGGATTTAAACAGGGGATTGAGCGCTACAACGTTACCCCTTGGTCAATGCCTATTGGATTTAAAGTAAATGTGACATTTTAATATACGACATAAATGAAAAATCAGTTGAAGAGATTCATCATGGCTGCAGTAGGCCTTGGGATGGTATGGAATATTTCAGCTTGTAAAGATCTGACCGAACTTAATATCAATCCGAACGGTGTAAGTGAGGAAGATGCCAACCCCAATCTGTTATTGCCGACGATATTGACAGGAACAGCGAAAAAATACAACGAATTGAGTTTCTCAGATCTTGGCGGAGTTATGCAGCACACCCAATTTGATGCATGGTTCAATTCACATAATGACTACGAATGGACAGGAGGGATTCTGAGCTGGGATGCCTATTATGGTTTTCTACGTGACAATGAGCTTATGCGTAAACGTGCGGAGAAATTGGGGCTAGATTTCCATAAGGGAGTTTCGCTGGTGATGCGCGCTTACTTATTCGGATTGGTGACTGATCTCTGGGGAGACGCTCCTTATACCGATGCCTTAAAAGCGGAACTGGGAGATGCTGTATATAATTTTCCGAAATACGATAGTCAGGAAATAATCTATAAGGGAATTATCGACGAGTTGAAACAAGCCAATGAACTTCTATCCCGCCCCGATGGTTCTTATGAGGTGCTGGCGAATGCGGATGTTTACTTTGGCGGAAAGGCTTCCAAATGGCGTCGTTTTGCCAATTCTTTGGCATTACGGTATTATATGCGCATTTCAGCAAAGTCTGCTGACTTTGCCAAACAGGGGATTGAAAGTATTGTTGCCAATCCCGATAAATTTCCAATTATTACGAGTACTACTGATGATGTATTGATGGATTTTGTTGGAAATAATGCAAATGACTCCTGGCCGTCAAATACAGTGTATGATGCCAGTGGAAGTAATTTTAGACGAATGAAAATGTGTGCAACACTGGTCGACCGGCTACAGGAACTTGGCGACCCTCGTTTGGCGGTTTGGGCAAGAAAGGTAGACATACCCATTGAGATCCGCAGCAACGAGCCCGCAGGTACAGATAAGATCGTTAATGGTGTTCGGATTGTATCGCCAGATGTCGTCAAAGGTGTTCCGGTGGATACCGATAAAGAGTATGTTGGACTGCCGCCAAGTGTATCTAAAAACCCTTCGGCCTACAACCTCAATCCAACACCGGGGCAGACCTCGATCAATCCGCATGTTTCTTACCTGAATGATAGCTATCGTTCGGCGAAGGGAAGTTTGTTAAAAGCACGCTTGCTTTCTGCTGCCGAAGTTAATTTTATTTTGGCTGAAGCAGCCTGGAAAGGATGGGGGCTGCCTGAGTCAGCCAAGACCTATTATGAGCGTGCTATACAGGAATCGTTGGCAAGCTGGGGAAAGGGCGCAGACTATTCCAACTATATCCGTCAGAAAGGTGTGGCGTTTGAAAATACGCAAGTGCAGATCATTGAACAAAAATGGATCGCCAGTTGGTCAACTGCCGCACAGTCCTGGTTTGATTATCGTCGCACAGGGTACCCCGCTTTAAAGGCCGGCCCCGCAGCCATTCGTACACAGCTTCCTGTTCGTGTACCTTATATGCAAACCGAAATGAGTGTGAATCAAAAAAATGCCGAGGAGGCCTTGAAACGTATTGAAAAGACCGCTTATTCACAAGCGGATAATGAAAATAGCGCTTGGTCAAAACCTTGGTTATTGCAAGGAACAAACAAACCCTGGTAATTCGTAATCATCAATTAAAAGTTATTAAATAGAGTAATCAAATCGCTTATAAAATCAATATCACAATGAAAATCAAACATATTCTTCTTGCTGTAGTACTGTGCTGCACTTTATTGGAAGGGAAAAGCCAGACGGATAATAAAGACAAACAACCTGATCGGATTACGTTGACCTGGTCCGATGAGCCCAGCAGTACGCAGTCTGTTTCTTGGCGGATCAATGCGGATAGGACCAAAATAATTGGTCAGATTGCTGAAGAACAGAGCAATCCAGAACTTGAAAAAAACGCGATCACAATAAATGGAACAGCGCTACCGCTCGAGCGAGGACAGCAAGAGGATGCTTATGGACAGGTAACCTTCCGTGACCTGAAACCCGGTACAGTTTATGCCTATCGCGTTGGAGATGGCAGCAATTGGAGTGCCTGGAACCAATTTAGGACTGCGGAGCGTTCAGGCGCGTTTTCATTTATCTATTTGGGTGATGCACAGAACGACTTACGTTCACGCTGGGCACGTGCCATTCGGCGTGCTTTCCAGCAGGAAGCGAATGCACGCTTTATTGTTCACGCGGGCGATCTGATCAATCGTTCGAATGCAGACGAGGAGTGGGCAGAATGGCATGAGGCCGCAGGATTTATTCATCAGATGATCCCTGCTGTTCCAACACCGGGTAATCACGAGTACCGTCGCGACTCGCTTGGGAAGCTTGTACTTGACCCGCATTGGAAAGCACAATTCAACTTGCCAAGGAATGGCCCTGAGGGTATACAAGATGCTGTTTACTACCTCGATTACCAGGATCTACGTATGATCTCCCTAAATTCTCAATTGATTATGCTCGACTCTACTGCAGCAACGATACAGGAAAAGTGGTTGGAGAAAGTGTTGTCTTCATCACCAAAAAAATGGAATATTGTTGTCATGCACCATCCCGTATACTCTACGGCAAAAAATCGTGACAATACCATCTTGAGAGAACGTTTCAAACCTATTTTCGAGAAATATGGTGTCGATTTGGTCCTTCAGGGCCACGATCATACCTACGCTCGTGGCGGGCTGGGTAAAAAGCGACCTGTCTATCTCCTGTCTGTAGCGGGGCCTAAGATGTATGAATCTGATTCTGAACGCTGGATGGAAGTTGCAACGTCACAGACGCAATTGTATCAGGTGATCAAGCTGACCGAAAATAAATTGTATTTTTCAAGCTACAAGCTGAATGGGCAGTTGTTTGATTCATTCGAGTTGTCGAAAAAGTAGAACGTCATAGACGGAAGGTAATCCATTCAAACCGGATTACTTTCCGTCAATATAATTGCGGGATTCACTCCATGACGCGATTGAGATGTAACTGCAGCGAGATCGCCGGTTTTTAAGGTATAACAAAAAGAGATTGCAAAAAAATAACTATACAGCAATGAAAAAGATTTTATTTTCTACTATTCTGTTGGGTATAATAGTAAGTTCTACGACCCACTTATATGCTCAGTCGATCGATTTAATAAAAAAGTTAGAGCAAAAAAGTTTACACATTGCCGCACACCGGGGAGCTCATCTGGAGCAACCTGAAAACTCAATTGCTGCTATCGAAGAAGCCATTCGGCAGGGGGCTTCCGTGGTAGAGGTCGATGTGCGGGCCACCAAAGATGGTGTACTTGTATTGATGCACGATAAAACAGTCAATCGGACGACAACCGGGCAAGGAGAGGTCGCCAAACAAACCTATGCCGAGCTTCAACAGCTTCACTTACGCAAAAAGGCTAATGGTGAAGGCTCGGATCATGTTATACCAACGCTATCGGAAGCTTTGCGCGTTGCAAAGGGAAAAATCCTTGTTGATCTCGATTTTAAAGAAGATCGCAAAGAGTTTATTAAGAAAACCTATGCGCTTGTTGAACAGGAGGGGATGGAAGACCAGGTACTATTTTTTCTCTATGATTATAAAGACATGCTCAAGATTTACAAACTCAATCCAGCGATCACGCTTTTTCCGAGGGCACGTAATATGAAGGATCTAGAGGCCATACTAAAGATGAAATTAACCTCAATTGTCCATCTTGATGAATCATTTATTGATGCCGAAAAACTTAATGCATTGCGCCAACAGGGCATTTATTTTTGGATGAATAGTTTGGGGGAATATGACGACAAAGCAGAACAGGAGGGAAAGAAAGCTTATCGATCTTTTTTGGAGAAATATCCTTTTGTACGTCTTATTCAAACAGATCATCCTAATTTGTGGCGCGAAGTGCTTTCCGGATCTTAGTCTATTTTTATCTGTTTAATTAAAAATGCTTGATTTTATTGTAGCGATATTGTTAGAACGATCGTTCTCAAGATATAACTAATGGAAACCGTAATGAATAAATTATTTACAGGGAGTTTTGCAATCCTCTTTTTACTGACGAGCTGTAGTAAGGAAAATGAAATGACTGTACCTATGGATGTTCAAAAACAGCTGGAAAGTTTTGAATGGAGCCCCATCGTGTCTGCGAAAGGGACGACAAACGAGCAATTGAAGCACAAACCGAAAGATTGTGAAAAGGATAATGTGTATACATTTACATTTGCTGAATCAGCGAATAAGTTCACTGTCAATCGTGGTAAAGAACTATGTGGGGATGATAAGTTGACATTTGAAAGTTTGATTTTTGCTGAAGGACAGCATCGCGCATTTGCCTATGATAAAGAGAAGAAAAGTATCAAGTTTGCCGACAGTAGCCCATACCAAAGTTATGAGGTACAGCTTGATGGTGATCAGCTCATATTAATTTCGCGCAATAATAATCCTCTAGCATACGCAGCTCCAATTGAATACTATTTTCAAGGTAAGCGAACGGCTGCAACAAAATAAGATAAGTAGTATATTTCCTTTAACATTCAAAATAAAGACGGCTTGCTGTCTTTATTTTTTTGTTCAATTCTGTTTTGATGAAATTGCAATTGAATCTTTCACATTAGTTTTTTCTTTGTCTAACTGTTTTGTTGTTGCCCAACGTGCAAGAATGAATTTCGTGGATATTTGCCATTTGCTCTCCTCTACTTCAATACATAAAGTAAAGCCTGTGTTAGGTTGTTTAGATGAACGCTGTTCAAACCGATGCTGCCGCCCTATGATTATTAAAAGAATTAGGAATCAAAATTTAACTTGATTATTTAGGCTAAATCGTTAATTTAGTGGTTTGGAAACCGGTTGCATAGATAATGTGAAATAATAAAACCGGATCCGATTAATGAAGAAAACTAGATAAATAATAATCCACTTATGAAAGTCCGTATATTACTTATGGCGGCAATGGCGACATTGCTCTGCCCACAACTTCAAGCCCAGCAATTGCCCTATAAGAATAGTACATTACCAATTGAAAAACGGGTAAGTGATCTATTGGGAAGAATGACTGTGGAAGAGAAAGTCGGGCAATTGAGCAAATTGCTGGGCTGGGAAATGTATAGCAAAAACGGAAAGCAGGTTACAATCAGCAATAAATTGCGAAAGGCAGTAAAAGAACAGCATATCGGATTGTTATGGGCAACCTTACGTGCAGATCCTTGGACACAGAAAACCTTACTGAATGGCCTGAGCCCTGTGGAAGCTGCGCGCGCTACAAATGCGATCCAACGTTATATGGTGGATAGTACTCGACTAGGGATTCCATTGTTGTTGTCTGAGGAGGCGCCACATGGACATATGGCGATTGGTGCAACAGTGTTCCCTACCGCGATCGGACAGGCGAGTACATGGAACCCACAGTTGATTCAGGATATGGCATCAACAATCGCCATGGAGACTTATGCTGTGGGTGGTAAAAACGGCTATGGTCCTGTATTAGATTTGGCACGAGATCCACGTTGGTCGCGCACTGAAGAGACCTATGGGGAGGATCCCTATCTGATCGGTCAGATGGGAACTGCAATGATCCGTGGTTTTCAGGGTGAGAAGCTAGGTGAGCGCGATAAAATAATAGGAACTTTAAAGCATTTTGTAGCCTATGCCGCTCCAGATGGCGGTCACAATGGTGAGTCCGTATCGGTTGGAGAACGAAGCCTGAGACAGTATTTTCTGCCGCCTTTTGAGCGTGCTGTAAAATCGGGAGCTGGGTCGGTAATGACAGCATATAATAGCATTGATGGTATTCCTTGTTCTGCCAACCCCTGGTTGCTAAAAGACATTCTACGTAAAGACTGGGGATTTACGGGGTTTGTTGTATCGGATCTACTGAGTATATCAGGGCTCAATGGAGGGCATGCAACAGCAGCGACTGCAGAAGAAGCGGCTTCACAAAGTATACATGCCGGATTGGATGTCGATCTAAGCGGGACTGGTTATGGTTCAAATCTGCTTAAGGCTGTCCAACAGGGGCTCGTTGAACCTGCTGTTCTTGATACAGCAGTAGCCCGTGTACTGCGAATGAAGTTCAATTTGGGGCTTTTTGATCATCCCTATGTGGATGAAAAGTTGGTAGCGCAAAAAGTCGCTACGGCACAAAATAAAACGGTAGCAAGACAGGTGGCCCGCGAGTCGATTGTTTTGCTTAAAAACGATCAGCATATCTTACCCTTAAGTAAATCGTTGAAACGAATAGCCGTTATAGGACCGAATGCCCACAATGCCTATAATCAGCTGGGCGATTATACTGCTCCACAAGCTGAGGGGAAAGTTCAGACCCTCTTGACCGGAATACGGGCGGCAGTTGGTAACAGTACCAAGGTTGATTATGTGAAAGGTTGTGCAATCCGTGATACAAGCAATTCCGATATCGCTGCCGCCGTCGCAGCTGCAAAGCAGGCCGATGCGGTGGTTTTAGTCCTGGGTGGTTCGAGTGCACGTGATTTTAAAACGTCGTATCAAGCAACTGGAGCAGCCAATGTGGATCCCAATACGGTAAGTGATATGGAGAGCGGAGAAGGATTTGATCGCGTTTCTTTGGATATGATGGGCGATCAGATCAAGTTGCTGAAAGCGATACAGGCGACGGGAAAACCAGTTGTACTTGTTACGATTATGGGGAGACCATTGAACTTAAATTGGGCAGCTGAACATGTGCCTGCGATCGTGAATGCCTGGTATCCGGGACAAGAAGGCGGCTTGGCTATTGCCGATGTATTGTTCGGTGACTATAATCCGGCTGGAAGATTACCGATTTCGGTACCTCGTTCGGTCGGCCAGCTTCCTGTACATTACAACCATACAAAACCTAAACATCACGATTATGTGGAAATGTCGGCCAAACCATTGTATGCTTTTGGTTATGGGTTGAGCTACAGTAGTTTTGATTACTCCAATTTACAGGTCTCGCTGAAGGAGAATGGCAATGATTTTGTATGTACAGTGTCGTTCGACGTGGTAAACCAGGGCAAATTGGCGGGCGATGAAGTCGCTCAGTTGTATGTTGTGGATGAAGTAAGTTCGGTGGTGACACCTGTTATGCAGTTGAAGCGGTTTGAGCGTAAAAACATTGCCGCAGGAAAGAAAGAACGTTATTCTTTTCAATTGACCAAGGAGGACCTCAAACTTTGGAATGCAGGTAACGAATGGAAGACGGAAAAAGGCAGGTTTAAACTTTTGGTCGGCGCATCTTCCGATGATATCCGGTTGAAGGGAGAATTGGAATTAACGAAGGATTATTAATTAATCCTTCGTTAATTTATAGATATAGCTATTATGTTGATGGGGAGCTTTTGTTAAAGTTAGATCGTTTCCATTCACTAAATAGGTGTAATTGTGGTTCAATATTAAAGCCCAATCGAAGTCGGCGGTCCATACATTTTTATCTTTGAAAATAATTTGGTCGCCATTAATCTCATATGTTCCTGAGCCACCTGCAGGAAATCTATTTTTGTTTGCTGTACAAAAGAAACTGTCCGCTTTAAACCGTACAGTTACGTCTCCAGTGAAAGTTTGGTCCTGATTTTTATAGCTGACTATAAATTTTCCTGAATAGGTTCCCTCGAGATAGAGGTTGTGATTAGCAGTTTCCTTTGAGCAACCTACGGATACGATATATGCTAATAATGTTAATAATTTTGATATTGATCTCATAACTTGGTTTTTAGCATACAACGAAGTTACTGCCATTTTTGTTACAACTATCATTCTTATTTGAGCACAATATGCTTGATACTTTTCCTATTCCAGGTATAGGTGATGTGGATAAGACCGTTTGTGTCCTGAATAATTGTCGGATAAGAATATTCATCGTTCTTTACCCCATCTTCAAGGGTTAGGACATCTTTCCACTGTAAGCCATCCTTTGATATGGCGACATGGAGTTTTGTGCGTCCTTCCCACCAGTCGTTGCCAGCGATGGCCGGATTGAAGACGATCATAAATAAACCATTATTTAAACGGATGGCGTCTGTGGCAGAATTGGGATTGAGCAGGTTTGTGGCTTGCCAGGGGCCCCAGGTAAGGCCTTCATCTGCTGAGAATGCGGCCATTACTTTATTTTCTTTACTTCGACAGAGCACCTGAATGCGTCCATCTGTATGTTGGATCACACTTGGCTGAATAACCTGGATACTGGTATCGGGGCGTATTGCGCTGACGGACCAGGAGCGGCCATGATCGCGGCTGATTTCCAGGTGTGCTTTCCAGATTTCTTCTTTGGACTCCGTGCTGGAAGGGGAGAGAAGCAGTCCGTTTGTCAAGGTGAGCGGTTTATTCTTGATAGGCCCCAAAATACCTTCAGGCAACTGCTGCGCTGCAGACCAGGTCGTTCCTTTATCCAGTGAATGTTTGACATAGCCTTTCCATTCTCTGGGATTGGGCCCTATTTTATAATACAAAGATAGGGTGTCACTGTGCGGGTATTGATAGAAGACAGGATTCCATGTTGGAAAGCGGTTGTCACCAAGGATACCGTCTGCAATCTGTACAGGACGCTGCCATTGTCCATGGCTATACAGTGAACTCCATATGACAACATCGGGGTTAGATTCATGTGTACCACCAAACCAGGCTGCCAATAAACTGTCTTTTCCGATGACTTGAATCGTGGAAGCATGGCATTGTTGGAATGGAACCTGGCCTGTTTTAAAAATTTGCTCTGATACCAGGATCTGAGGTTTATACGTTGCACATGAGGAGAGAAAAAGAAGGATAAATAGTGGAAATAGGTTGATTTTTTTCATTGGAATTTAAGGTTCTAAAAACCCCATAGTTTGTTGATGACTTATTTTCTTATTCCTGAGCAGAGGCTTTGGGAATATTGAGATGTTCAGGCGGTGATCGGTAAACAATGACCTTGTTAAATGATAAAATTCCGTTGGATTATATCCAACGGAATTTTATATTATTTGCTTTGCAATTGAATTGCAGTCGCATAACTAAATCGTGTACTAGGGCTTCTTAAGGTAATTTGGTTACCACGTTGAGACCAGTCTAATTTACCTTTATGACCCAAAATAGCGATTTTCTTTACGCTAAAATTATCAGGTACTTGAAAGACGTATTCGTTTGGCTGCTGGTAAGTATCACCTTCAGAAAGATGGAATACATTGACCACTTTACTGTCTTTGCTTCTAGTGTAGTAATAGTCACCTTGGTGATATGGAGCAATCGTACGTGTTGCAAACACTGCAGTTTGATTGATTTTCATCCAGGCTGCCAGTTCGTTCAAGCGATCGTATGCTGCCTGGTCATAATCTCCTGTTGGGCCAGGGGCGATGTTCAATAGGTAGTTTCCACCGCGGGAAATAATTTTTACCAATGTTTCAACAATCTTTTTGGTCGGTTTGTATTGGTCGTTGGGCACATAGCTGAACGAATTTCCCATGGTGATACAACTTTCCCATGGAATATCCAAGGGATGTTCAGGAATCGCTTGTTCAGGTGTGACATAATTTTCCCAGTTTCCAGGTACTGTACGGTCGACAACGATAATGCCGGGTTGATTTTTCCTTGCCATGCCCCCAATGCGGTCCATGTCAATATTCTGATCCATTTTGATTGTCTGTTGCCAGTCAACAGATTTGTCAACGGTTTCTAAGGGGCGCACCTGACCACCATCCAACCAAAGAATGTCGACTTTGCCATATGCTGAGGTCAGCTCGTTGATTTGATTGTAGGTAAAGTCTTTGAATTTTTGCCAACGATCCGGATATTTTTTAGGGTCATAATTTACATTTCTGTCTTTTGGCGGAAAGTATGACCACCAGTAGTAATCGGAGTGCCAGTCCGGTTTGGAGAAATAAGCCCCAATTTTAAAACCGTCATTGCGGAAGGTATTGAAGATTTCTTTGGTCACATTTGCCTTTGGGTTTGTGGAAAATGGCGTTTTGGAGGATGTAATTTTATAATCCGATTCTTTGGTATCGAACATGGCAAATCCATCGTGATGTTTTGTTGTAAAGACGACATATTTCATGCCGGCAGCTTTTGCGGCATCGGCCCATTTTTGTGGATTGAAATCCGTAGGATTAAAGGTGGTCTGTAGATTTTCGTAGTTCTTGAGGTATTCAAAATAAGTTTTACCATGTTCGGGTTTGCGTTGGGTCCAGCCTTCATCTTCAGGACAGATACTCCAGCTTTCAACGATTCCCCATTGACTATAGGTACCCCAGTGCATGAAAAGACCAAACTTCATATCTTGCCATTGTTCGAGATTTTCAATCACTAAGGGATCTGTCGGTTTTTGATAGCCATTAGATACGTTATGTGCCTGGCCAAACGCTAGTGTTGCGCTTGAAGCGATCAGCGCAGTGGATATAATGGTTTTTAATTTTTGCATGGATAAAGATAATGAAAATGATAAAAAGAAGGCCACCTTAGGTGGCCTTCTTGTAGATAGATGTAGTGTATACCTTAATTAACGTCCCAGAAAAGTTTGGTGTTGACGTTGTCTTGCGCTTTTACAGCATTATAATTTGCTGAATTATACACGCTTTCTGAAGGAGGTAAGTTAAATTTTACTGGTACTGTCTTTTGAATGTCAGCGTTTTGAACAACAAAATCAAACTTAGGCAGATCCAAACGACGTTGCTCAGACCAAGCTTGTACAGTTTGCAAAACATTAAAATGTATCCATTTTTGCGTCGCAATTAGTTCAAGTTTATTAGATGCGCCTGCCCAGTTTACATTATTTATATAGGTAGTGATCGCTTCAGTCGTTGGAGCAGCGGGCGCAACAACGGTATTGTCGTTGGATCTGCTTCTAATAATGCGATATAAATCAATAGATTCCTTAATACTGTTTTCAAATGCTGTTTTTGCAGCCGATGCATTTCCAGCTTTATTGTAGTACTCTGCCAGCAGTAAATTTGTTTCAGTTGCTGAAAATAATATACCTGGAAAAAATTGATTTCTAGAATATGTTGAGCGGTTGTAGATCGCCAATGTTCCTCCTGTAGCTAAAGCAGTTTGATCGGCACTTACTTTACTTTGATCTAGCCCAATATATTTCCCCGCAGCTTTTTCGCCTGGTTCAAACATGAACGGCAATCTTGGATCGACCTTCTCTAGCATATGATCAATCATTTTTTTGCTTCCTAGATTAGCATACCAACCACTTGCCTCAAACGCATCTCGGATATTTTTTGTTTGAATACTGTTGTCATCAAGGTTATAAATATCCAGTTGCGCATTTTCTGCGTTCGTTAAAATCAGTGGATTAGTAGCTTGATTATTAACAATTTCTGCAATTTCCTGATTTGCTTGTGTGGCAAACTTTGAGCTCGCTGAAACTCGGGTTAGTATTCTTAGCCTAAGTGAGTTACAATATTTTTTCCACAATGCGATATCACCATTATTGATTATATCTTGCGTCTTAAATTTGTTGGCGGTGGCACTACTTACTGTAATTGAATTTAATTCAGCGCTGATACTTTTTAAATCAGTCATCATTGCCGCATAGATGTCCTCGGGTTGGTCATAGGCCGGATACGAATTTTGATAATCACTATTGTTCGTACTCAACATACCTGCCTTAGACCAAGGAATAGCGCCATGAAGATCTACAGTTTGTTGTGTTTCATCATAGAAAAGAACTTTTGCAGTTAAATAGTAAATCCTATTTTCTTTTTTCTCAACATCGGCAGATTTATTATAAATAGTTTCTAGCTCTCTATACTGAGCAAGGCCTTCGTAAAATCTTGACCAACGGTCTTCTATACCAGCAGCTCCAGGCAATAGTTGATTTGTCTCGTTAATCCAACCAGTGATATGTAGATATCTAAATATGGTTGGTCTAAGCGTAACAAATAAGTTTCTGTATTCAGGAACAATAAGTTGTCTGTAACTGTAAATCATACCGGCAAACTGTTTTTCAACGGTCGTCTCCGTAACTTTTCCTGGATCACGATAGTTTTCATCAAATGAACTTTTGCTGCAAGAATTTGTGAAAGCTAGTGTGGCTGCACACAGCCCCATATATAATATGTAATTTTTCATGTCTTTAATTATTAGAAGCTAGCACGTAGCATTAAACCATATGTTCTTGTTGCCGGACTTGTTCCTGCATTTGAAACTTGATCAATCCAGTTTGAACCACCAGTCATTTGTTCAGGATCTAGATCCTTTATACTTCTGTAGATAAAGAATAAATTACGTCCAAATGCGGAGATTTGAAGATTTTTAGCCCTTAATTTCTGTGCAACTGATTTTGGTAGACGATAGGCTATTGAAAGCTCACGCATCTTAATATAATTATTCTTTTGTACATATAATTCGTAACGTGAGTTAGAATATTGTGGTCCACCCCAATTGTAAGTGTTATTGTAGTATACGGCTTGTGAAATAATGTTATCATTTTGTGATCCATCGGCTTTAACGCCGCTCATTAACATACCATCGTGATAAACAGTCTCCCCATTCGGACCTGTACTTCCGGATGTTGCGATCCCTTTTCCATTGGCAATGTAATAGCTAAGTCCACCATGCTCTGTATCCATGTTGTTTAAGCTTTCCTCTAAGAGACCTCTACTGATCATCCAGTTTATACCTGTTGGCATAACATGGCCACCCCAGCGAAAATCAAGCAAGGCATCCAACGTGAAATTTTTATACGTAAATGTATTTGTTAAACCACCTACGGCTTTAGGCATTGCATTTCCTGCTTTGATCCAAGTGTTGGCATCCAATTGGTATAAACCGTTATCTTGGACAATTTTGTTACCATTTGCATCAGTAGCTAATGGGTGTATCATGATATCGCCCATTGGTTGACCTACCTTTGATACCAATTGTGCTGCTGAACCATCATAATCTTTATGCAAAAGCTCGGAAACGCCCCCAGGTAACTCTTCTACAATATTTTTGTTCATCGAGAAGTTTAATACTGTATTCCATTTAAAGTTCTCATTTTGGATCGGTGTACCCGTGATTCCAAATTCCCAGCCCTTATTGCGTAATGTTCCTACATTGGCCACGATTGAACTTGAACCCATAGAGATCGGTAAGGTATAATTCAGAATTTGGTCTTGAATTAAGCCGTTATAGTAGGTGATATCAAAACCTAAACGATTATTTAGTAATCTTGTTTCTAAACCGAATTCATACTCTTTTTTGCGCTCAGATTTAATCTTTTCATTTCCAAAGGCACTTGTCGGTACATTCGTATAAATTACAGCTTGTCCACCCTGAGTTTGTACGCCCATGGTGTTCTGTGTATAACTTAGTGGACTCTGGTAGATCTGTGGATAGTTACCCACAATACCAAATGATCCCCTTAATTTAGCGTAACTGAATATTTCAGGTAAATGGAAAGCTTCTGACAAAACTAAGCTTGAGTTTACGGAAGGATAGAAAGTAACATTGTTGTCTGGATGCATTGTAGAGATAATTTCTCTTCGCAATGTTCCCTCAACAAACCAGTAGTTTTTATAGTTAAAGTTCAAGGTTCCGAATAGCGCATCTCTCAATTGATTTCTGCGGTAATTATATTTGGAATTTCCACCAATTGTGTTCACAGAAGCATTGATATCATACCAATTTCGAACACTTAGTCCACCCGCAGTTTCTCGTTGTACATAGGTATCCTGACTCTTAGTCGCAGTATAACCGAGCATAGCACCAACTTTGATGTCTTGATTGATCTGTTTGCTATAAGAAGCCAAGAAATCTGCATAATAAATATTGGCATTTTGTTGGCCTAAACCAAAATACCCTGTATTTTCATAAGCTAGCGGCTTTTCATTTGGTTGTTTATCTTCGGTACGGAGTGAGGTCATATCTGCGGAGAATCGTGCTCTCAAAGAGAAATCGCTTGTCACTTGCCAAGTATTGGTTACCGAACCCAACACGCGATTGGAATACTCATCATATTGTCTCGCTTTTGAGTTCCAGATAAAATCTAATACATCCGTTTTGTAACCATTATATATTAAATTTTCAGATGGTGTCAAACTTTGATTTGTTCCGGTCACATATTTATAACCTAAACTAGTTTTATATTTGTTTAGATACCAATCGGGATTGTCGAAAGTCGAAATCATCCCGGTAAAATTATTTATTAAACGATCCGTAAGAAATGGTCTGTTATCACATCTGTCCTAAATAAATTTTAGGATTGGATTTCTGTTGTACAGGCATAGCTTTTTTCA
>NZ_DKSP01000188.1:0-20049 GCF_002472745.1 Sphingobacterium sp. UBA7253
ATAGATGAACGTTTGCACCAACAAACAGCGTCCTCTATATTGATGAACAATTTATTCGTAGACTACAGTAATGTTGCCGCAATCTATGTTTCATTAAATAAGCCGGCCTTGGGAGAAAAATTCATCCAAAAAGCCAGCAAACTTAAAGCGCAGTTTCCAAAATTAATCTTTCCCAACAACGAAATTACATTTCAAAACAGTCTAGCAGCCGTCTATCGCTTGCAAGGAAAAAATAAAGCCGCAATAGACGTATTGAATCATCTTGTGCAATTACAAAGGGGTATTTACCAATCGGAGAATACACAAGCGATCGCAGAAATGAATGCCCTATATCAACTCCAGGCGAAGGATCAATCTATTCGAATACTGAACGAAAATATCAAGATCAATAAACTCCAGCTACAACAAAATCGTTTAGGGCTGATCATATCCTCGCTCGCGGTTATTTTATTGATCATCATACTTTTCTTCCTATATTACAGTTTTCGCCAGCGCCGTTCCATACAAGAGAAAGAAAAGGTCTTGTTGCAGCAGCAGTTGTTGCGCACACAGATGGAACCGCACTTTATTTTCAATACCCTTTCCGCTGTACAGAGCTTCATGCGCCTGGATAAGAAGGAAAATGCCATCAAATATTTAAATCGTTTCAGTCGACTACTACGCAGCAATCTCGAATTAAGCCGTGAAAACCTTGTTCCATTAAATGAGGAACTGGAAACCTTAGAAAACTATTTGATCTTGCAGCAAATGCGTTTTGAAGATGCCTTTCATTACCATATCACACAACCTGAAGATCAAGATTTAAGTGCGGTCATGCTACCACCAATGCTCATACAACCCTATGTTGAAAATGCAATTCTGCATGGCATAAACCTCGAAACGGGCGATGGCAGTATCGACATCCAGTTTACGTTATCTGAAGATATCCTACAGGTGACGATTAAAGATAGTGGTAAAGTAAATCCAGACATTCCTGTAATTACCCATCGTTCACTCTCTGGGACCATCAGTCGTGAACGCATGCAGCTGTTGGGCAAGAAAGCAAGTGTACAGATCACCAAAAACCCAACTGCTGGTACCACAGTCATCCTTCATATACCAGTGACATATTAATGGCAAACAAAGGAATATTTAACGTCCTTTCTAGGTTCTACTGCAGTGAAAATTTCAGGAAAACAATACAGAACTTGCAAGACAACACGTATTTCAACAGAAATCAGAAAAAAGAACCATGTTGAGCCAAATTTCGATACCGTAAAATACGGGATATTGAAACGCATAACCCTATAAACAAACGGCGAGCAATTCTTTAATTGCCCGCCGTCTTATTAACTAAACACAAACTAAATATTTCATTGTGGACTCCCGTCTCCTACTCATTTTCCTCATTTATTTCTGTTTCATGATATCCGCTAAAAGTTTCATGTAAAAACCTCCAACAACACTACGCGCCTTGAAGTTTTCGCGGATCCCCGTAGTCGAATCATAAAAATCATTTAATGGGACACGGGATTCCGTTTGAATCGCATGATTATAGACTGGTTTTATCAAAGCTTCAAATGCTTCTCTTGATGGAGCAAATGATGCCGTCCAAAGAATCCAGTCATTTTTTGTGTACGCTTTACGGCTATCCAATGGTATGCCGAATCTATTTTGCTTGGTCAGATAATACTTAATTTCTGTATCATACACTTTCTGTGGAAATAGATTCAATCCCAACACTTTGTCCCAGATCAAATTATATTTTTGACTCCAGGTATTTTTATCATCAAATGTCAGTGCATAATGATCACCAGCATATGCCATTTCCATCCATTTCGGAACCATTTCCTCGGCAATTGCACGGTATTTTTTTGCTATTGCGGTTTCACCAATGGCCTCCGCTAGCTGCGCATAACAAGCAATACCAACGATAGCCTTAACAGATAAATTGGCATTTCGTGCAAGGTGACCGGCAAAATCATCTGTACATAGCTGCGTTTTAGGGTCAAAACCATCTTTAACGAGATAATCTACCCATGTTGTCAATGTTTTCCAATGCTTCCTGGCATAGTCAGCATTCCCTTGCACTTTTGCGATTGCAGCAGTTAAAATAATCATATTGCCCGATTCCTCCACAGGCATAGGTTCACCATAGGTTTGACCATTGGCCAATGGATACGTACCCAAATCGTGCGCTGCCCAAGGATAGGGATATTTACCGCTCTCACTAAAATAAAATATTCCACTTAACATCCCTTTCAACAACTCCGGATTATAGATCAGATACAATGGCGCTGAAGGATAAGTGACATCGACCGTATTGATGAATCCGCCACTATTATTTTCTTTGGAAAGCCATAGTAGTTCGTTTTGTGGACTTTTCACCAAGGTATGTGCTGCAATACTTTGACGATAAGCGAGAACGCTAAGGTGTGCATACTCTTTTCCACCCGATTTTAGCGCATCTGCATACACTGTTTTGTCGAATGCCACGCACTTATCGAGTACCTTACGATACTCATCTGCAGCCAAAGTCAGCTGATTTTCCATCGTTTCTTTACCGGAGTTGTTCCACCATGGTCTCAAATTATTTTTGAAATACTGAATCGCATAAATTTCATCGTACCCAACCTCTACAAAACGTTCCTCCACTTTCGCCCCCACATTGCCAAATGGAATGACCGTGTTCAGCGCAAGTGATGTCCCCTTAACAGTTTTTACCGATGTCGTTGTTCCCTTTCTAAAGGCGTCTACGGCTCCGCCTCTCGGACTAATAAACTGTTGCGTTTTATCCCGCTTCGGCGCAGCAACATAAAAATACCCCCAGTCTATCCGCATATCATCGGCCCCTTTCTGCAGAATAGGCTGTTCGACCGTTCCCGTCTTTAGTACAGACAATTTTGCCGTCTCATATTTTTCGGCGATCACCTCCTGTGAAGGTTTATACACCGCAATATTTGTGGATGCACTTAGAAAAACTTTAACCGCATGCTGCTTGCCATCGTTTGCTTTGACGTTATACGTGATATAGCTTACCGGTCGAGCCAATAAATTCAGATCTTCCATAAGCAAAGGCGACGTAAAAGTTAATTTTAGATCAACCTTACCTGCCTGAAAGTTATAAACCGTACGCGTCGCTGTTATTTCTACATCGTTTTGCACGGCTTCTTCAATCCGTGCCCCACGCTCTTTAAGCCTGTCAACCAAACCAAAATCGAGATAACGACCGCCAGCACTATTCTTCAAATGGATGGCAATATTATTTTGCCCAGCCTTCAAATTCGTCTTGTCAATCGGTATATACTGAAAGTTGTTGGTCCAACCTACTTTTTCGTAAACCTTCTTCCCATTCAAAAATACGTCTATATTATCATCATGATTGAGTTTTAAAAACAACTCATTAATACCCTTCGGATCCGCTACGGAAAACTCGCGTCTCACCCAGATATCGTCCGATTTCCAAAGGGTTTTTACCTGCTTCTCGTCATCACCTATGGGTGCAAGTCCCGATTTCCACGTATCCGTATTATAAGCGGAAGATTCCCAGCCACCTTGAGGTTTTGATTCTGTATACTGTACCGTATAAGATTTATCTTCGGCAGTCGGTAGAATAACCGCATAACTCGGTTCCTCTTTGCCAAGAAAACGATAAATATGACCATCAACATCAATTAAGCCCAACAGCGAATGATCAGCGTCTGTCCAGTGCTTTGTTGTCGATGCATGAAGCTGATCTGTCATTGACCATATACTAAAATTGGGGTTGTGTGTAATCAATGGATAAGCCGGAGCTTTGCGTTCTTGGGCTTGTCCATCTAAAACAGTGGAAACACAGGCTACAATAACACAGAGACATATCTTCCCAAGTTTGTTCATTGCATAAATAGATTTTTGAAAAGGTTTAATCATATTTTTTAGATAAAATTAGCTATACAGTTTTTCGTATTGAGCATATGCTCAATCGTTTTAACAAAGAAAGTCGGAATAAGTTAAATTCAGCTGTCGCATCGTATCATTTTACCTTCAATTTATATCATATTTGACGATCTGCCGTCTAATCGAGATAATTATTATCTTTGAGAACCTGTCCGATCGTTATGCGCAAAATAACCTAGTAAACATCGGCATTCAATTTTACCAATAACACGATGAGAAGTATTTACGTTTATTTCTTAATGACTATATCTTGTCTATTTTCAACGAGCGCACCGCTTTATGCACAAGAAACAGATTCGGTCAATAAAAAAGAATTGGATCTAAGTTCCCTACTGAACGGAATTAGACAACAGCAAATTAATGATTCTCTTGAACGGGTAAAGCTTCAGCATGAAATTGCCGATCTTAAAAGTCAAAATAGCCCCAAAAAAGAAAATTTAAAACAGCAGCTGAATGAGTTTGACGAAGAAAATAACCTTCGGAAGCAGCAGCTGAAAGTTAAAGTAGACTCCATCAAAAAAAACACAAAAAGATATGCGGTCGCGCCATTTCAGGATACGCTATTCTATATCTATAATAAACTTGGATCATCATTAGCCAAAGACCGCGCCTACAATGTGGTCAGCAGAATCCATAATCTATATGAAGACGATTTTGTGAAAGTAGATTCCTTTAAAATCGAAAACAGCGAAATAAGTGCCGACATCGTTTATAAAGATCTCGTCATAACTTCCGTCACAGAACTCGATGCCCTTCTTGAAGGAAAAAGCAAAGAAGAGATTGCGGCAAACTACCTAAAAAGAATTCAGGATTCAATCAAAACGGAACGTGCTGATAACAGCATTACAAAACTTCTTACGCGTATTGGGCTTGTATTTCTCATTCTAGTCGTTTTTTCGATATTGATTCTATTGATAAACAAATTGAAAAAATATGGTACGCGACGTATATTGACAGAAAGAACACAGCGGATCAAAGACATTAAGATCAAAAATTACGTCCTTGTCACCTCCGTACAAAAAACACGGATGTTTATTAATGCCATAAATATCTTACGTTGGGGCTTGATCGTACTCATTGCCTTTATCATGCTGCCGATTGTCTTTAGTGTCTTTCCATTTACACAGAGCTGGGCATCCAATCTCATTGGACTTTTTACAAAGCCCCTGAAGACTGCAGTTTTGGCCATTTGGGATTATATTCCCAATCTGATTACTGTATTTGTCATACTCGTTGTCATGCGGTATGCCGTTCGATTCATAAAGTATATTTTTAGCGAAATTGACAAAGGCAAATTAGAGGTCAATGGTTTTCATCGCGATTTTGCCATGCCAACCTTTACTATTGTTCGTTTTCTGCTCCAAGCCTTCACGCTGGTGCTCATATTCCCTTACTTACCCGGCGCAAATTCAGATATCTTTAAAGGAATATCCGTATTTATTGGTGTCCTGTTCTCTTTGGGGTCATCTTCTGCGATTTCCAATATCATAGCGGGGCTTGTGATCACCTATATGCGTCCTTTCCGTATCGGAGACCGTATCACTATCGCCGACAAAACGGGCGTTGTTATCGAAAAATCCCCCCTGGTAACCAGGCTTCGAACGATAAAAAATGAAGAAATTACCATTCCCAATTCCTCGGTACTTTCGGGAAATACCGTCAATTATTCGACATTCTCTGAAGAGGGAATTTGTTTTCAGGTGGAATTGACAGTCGGTTATGAAGAACCTTGGCAACGTATCCACGAATTGCTGCTGAACATCCCGCCACGAATAAAAAGAGTCAACCTTAGTCCTGCCCCATTCGTCTTGCAAAAAAAATTAGACGACTTTTATGTTTTATATGAACTGAATGTCTACATCGCTAGATCCGCGGAAATTGAACTGGCAAAATCTGAAATTTTTCAATTGATCCTCGATGACTTTTTAGCGGCAGGAATTGAAATGAATGGTCCACACCTATTTGCCAAAGTTGATCATGTCCAGCAATATAATCCGAAAGCACCCAACAGTTCGCACGAAAACGAACTTTAAAGCTTGTTTCCATGCGCTGTATTTTATAGATCAGTTGCTGCGTTCAGACCGGACTGAACGCAGTAATTGATCAACAGCAGGAAGCAGGTTAACTAAAGATTCAAAACATAGATCAGCTCTTCTGCTTTGACCCCATCAGGCCAAACGACATCTCTTGAATGTGTATACGCAAAGTTAAACGATTGATTTGCAGCTCTCGAGGCTTCGTTACCAACCCCATGAGATACCGTAATCCGGAGGCAGCCTTGTTCACGTGCCCATGTTATACGCGCTTCATAAAACAAGCGGGACAACCCCCGGCCTCTATGGCCTTCCTGAATGAAAGACGCGATCAAAATCGCATTTGATTCATCCGTCCGATCCAACACGACACCAGTCAGCCCAATCAATAATTCTTGGTTATACAAACCGAATATCGCACACTTGGGATTGCCCAGTAAGGCCATCCACTCGGCATCACTATAAGCCGCTTCCTTTTGATAATTGCTACCGAACACCTCAGGAGCAGAAGATAAGGCCTCCAGTCTTATCTTTTTGTATTGCTGCCATTCTCCTATTTCTAAACGTCTTAGCTCATATTTCTCCATTTTTGGCGTCTTTTTTTGCTTATCTTTTAACGTAAATATACTTAAGCAAGCGCAATAAATGAACACTGGACCAGCTACATTATTCAATTTGGACTAGCTCATTTGCACCCATTGGCCGTAATTTTGAATTAAATCAAGAAATAGCTATTTGCATGTATGTACCCAAACATTTCCAGTTCGAAGATTACGCAGAAAAGGTTGAATTTATGCAACAATATAGTTTTGCCACCATCGTATCGGTTAAAGAGGGGATTCCAATAGCAACCCAGCTCCCCTTCCACATCCGTACAGATAAAGATCAGCTGCTTTTAACATCACACTTCGCTCGCGCAAACGAACAAGCCAATTATATCGAAAATACACCGTCATTAGTCATTTTCTCCGAACCACATGCTTATATCTCGCCACAGCACTACGACAAGGAGGAAAGTGTACCAACCTGGGACTACATTGCGGTTCATGCCTATGGTCTTGCATCTATCCTTACGGAGGAAAAAGCAATAAACAAGGCTTTAGAGCAAATGATCCTCAGTTACGACGAAGCTTATCTAACACAATGGAACAATCTCTCCGATCGCTTCAAAAGTGGCATGATGCGAGGTATCATCGCCTTCGAACTTGTCGTTACGGATTTACAGGGCCAAAAAAAAATTAGGTCAAAATAAAAGTGAAACAGAAAAACAGCGTATCCGCGATTTTCTGAAAAATAGCGACAATGAGCTCGAAAGAAATATTGCCGCAGCAATGAAAAATGGATCAATAAGTAATGAAAAAAATGAACAAAAATAACACCGAAATAGCCATCACTAAAGTAAAACTAACAGATATTGACCTGCTGCAGCATATTGGAAAAGAAACATTTATCCAGACCTTTTCAGACACAAACACCGAAGAGAACATGAAGACTTATCTAACGGAAGGTTTTGCAAGAGAAAAATTATTGGCCGAGCTCTGCCATGATGAGTCTGAATTTTACTTCGCCGTTTTAGAAAATAATGTTATCGGTTACTTAAAAATAAATACCGGACAAGCGCAGACCGAAAACCAAAGCCCACAGGCATTGGAAATTGAACGCATCTATGTTCTACAGGAATTTCACGGTAGAAAAGTGGGGCAGCTATTGTTCGAGAAAGCACTAGTCTTAGCTCAAAAAAAAGCAGTTTCATTTATCTGGCTTGGTGTTTGGGAAAAAAATTCCCGCGCGATCAATTTCTATCGGAAAAATGGCTTTGTGGCATTCGACAAGCATATATTTCAACTGGGCGACGATAAGCAAATCGATATTATGATGAAAAAAACAATACAACCGTAACATGGATGAGTTTATTACAGAGAATATACGCATTATACAACAGCGTATCGACAAAGCGTGCAAAGCAAATCAGCGCGACCCACGCGAAGTAAAATTATTGCTAGCGACTAAAACCGTACCTGCCGAACGTATCGAAATCGCACTGCAAACTGGTCAAACCTTAATTGCCGAAAATAAAGTACAGGAATTAAAAGACAAATTTGAGTATTTAAATACTATTCCGCATGTTAATCATTTTATTGGCCACCTGCAAACCAATAAAATCAAGGATCTGCTTAAATACAACGTATCCTGCATCCATTCAATAGATCGTATAGATCTTGCCGAAAAATTGCATCAACGACTTTTAAAAGAAGATAAAACCATGGAGGTGCTCATTCAGGTGAATACTTCCTTTGAAGAGAGCAAGTACGGCGCTGCTCCAAAGGAAGTGATCGATCTAGTACAGCAAATAGCAACATTAAACACACTAAAGATTAAAGGATTGATGACGATAGGTCTATTGAGTGCCGAGGCCGAACAGGTACGAGCCTGTTTCAAATTGCTTAGACATATTCAACAACAAATTATAGCCCTAGCTATTCCTGATGTATCGATGAAAGAACTGTCGATGGGCATGAGCGGGGATTTAGAAATAGCTATAGCGGAAGGCGCGACGATTGTCAGGGTAGGAACGGCAATTTTTGGACAGCGTCCTACTCCAAATAGTTATTACTGGAACGAAAACCGATAACATAAAAACCAATGCGGATACATTTTATACAACACGAAGTTTTTGAAGCACCCGGAGCCTATTTAGCCTGGGCAGAAAAACAACAGCATGAGGTCACCTTTTCCCAGGTCTACCAACAGGACCTTCTGCCAGACGAAATTGATTCCGTCGATGTATTGATCATTATGGGCGGACCTCAAAGCCCAGATTCATCCCCTTCCGAATACCCTTATTTTGACGCTAAGGCCGAAATCGCCTTTATCCGCCGATGTATTGATGCAGGCAAGGCAGTTGTTGGTATATGCCTGGGCGCACAACTGATTGGCGAAGCGCTATTGGCAAAGTATGAACATAGTCCACAAAAAGAAATTGGGGTTTTCCCCATCACGCTTACAGCGGCAGGAATAAACGACTCCAAAATAGCACATTTTGGCAGCCCGTTATCGGTTGGACATTGGCACAACGATATGCCTGGACTTACCCCTGAAAGTGAAATCTTAGCAAGTAGCGCCGGCTGCCCTAGGCAAATTGTGCGTTATACAAATCTCGTTTACGGATTTCAATGCCATATGGAACTCACGACTGAAGTCGTCCGGCTATTGATAGCTTCAGAAGAAGATCTCCTTCTCCAAAGCCAATTGCACCAATTTGTGCAATTACCCGACGTAATTCAGGCTTATGATTACAACGAAATGAACAATAAACTTCATACATTTTTAGATTTACTTGAATGTGCATACAGGAGAAGTCTGGTCAATAAATGCGCATAACTGTTTAAATGAGGCCATAAAAATTCGTAGAGGTAATTCATTAGTTGGATAAAAAATCGTAGATTTGATATTAACACAAAGAACTATTGATGGACCTAAGACGCAGTAAACTTCTAAAAATGGGCTATGTCGCCCTTCTGGCATTTCTCCTGTACAGCTGTGTTTCCCAAAAAGAAAACAAAAAACTGACCTGGTATCAACATCAGATTATCGAGCAGCTTGTTCCGGAAACTGATTCCAGTTACAGAGTGCAAATTGGTATCATGGCTGCTACCTTCTGGCTAGATAATCAAGATGGTCAGCTGACCAAAAAATTGAATCTCCTGCAACAGAGCTACACGCAACGAAATAAAGTCGACGTCGCTGTTCAGCAAGGTACCAACAAAATCATTCGCGTCACCAAATCAGAATAGAGCACGCTCTATCTAGGCAACACAAATGATTTTGGCACCACCAATACTTCAATTATAGTTCATATCCTAGGCCCACACAAATCATCCACTACACATGTTGTTTGCTATCTTCTCAATAAGGTCCGGACAGACCACATGGTAAATTAAGCAATCTTATTCATTGCTATAATTTGAGGCGTTTCCTGTAATTTTTCACCAGCCACTTTTCCAAATGCCACAATATAAGGTTGTTGATTATGCGCATCCAAGCCCGCTTGATCTTCCCAGATTTCATAAAATATAAATTGATTTTCATCACTGTTTACCTGGTGCAGATCATACTGTATACACGCTTCTTCTTTCCTACTTGCCTCGACCATTTCTAACAATAATGCCAATACTTCTTCCCGATGTGCAGGAACTGCTTTTAAAATTGCGGTTAAATATACCTTCATGTTATTGATTTTATTTTGGTAATTTACTCTTTTCATCGCAATAACGCCATGGATAAAGCGATTTATCGATCAATAAATTTTTAGTTCAACGTAGTTTCCAAATGGAAGACCTCTTCCAAATATTGTTTATATTCCTTTTCGTAATTGTCGACACGTTCTTGAGATGCCCCCTTTTCCATATCATGAAAATGGAAACTTCCCAGGTGTTCCAATCCTACAAACTGATTCATCTTATGAAAACCGAATAAAACACCGGCATCAACTGAATGCTGATCAAAAAACTCATTTTCCATTGTAAATGCTGTCTCAGGGGCATTCCAGCTCGAAGTCACCATGTATTTTTTACCTTGCATCAACCCCCCGGTGCCGTAATTAATTGCCGGATTCTTACGCGATCGACCATCACTCTTATAGATACCGTTGTTGTGGCCGGCCGTAAAGACTTCATCGATATAAAGTTTCAGACGATTCGGAACCTGGAACCACCATACAGGAAAATGGTAAACGATAATGTCTGCCCATTTAAAATTTTCAACTTCAACCATTGGATCAAAATCATCATTGATATTGGTAACCCTTGTTTCAAATCCATTTTCAGCCAATGTTTCAACGGTCCAATTTGTTATTGTGGTATTGAAAGAACCACCCGAGTGTGCGAATTTCTGTCCGCCGTTGATAATAAATATTTTCATCTCTATAATTTTTATTATTGATAATACAAATTTCTATCATATTTTTGAATCATACAAATAATTTAAATTGTATATTTGTATCATAAAAATAATAACTATGAAATGGAACTTAGAATGGCTTCGTACATTTAAGGCAATCTATGAAACCGGAACATTATCTGCAGCTGCACAGGAATTATTTATTTCTCAGCCGGGGGTAAGCTTACATCTGAATTCCCTGGAAGCATTTACGGGGCACAAGCTTTTTGATCGCTCTGCGCGAAGAATGGTGCCGACCGAAAAGGGGAAAATCTTGTATAACTATGTTATTGATCCGCTTAAAAAACTAGAAACCGGTGAACAGCATTTTCACAAACGGGCATTGGACGAACGTATAACGATCAGTATCGGAATGTGTTTTGAGACCTTTCAGTACACCCTCGAAGAACATATTGCCCAGCTCCCCTTCAATTTAATTATCAAATTTGGAGAATATCCGCAGATGCAACAGGATCTTGATAATGGTTTATTGGATCTTATTATTACGCCTCAAAAAGGAAACCAACAGAATCTACAGTATGAAGCTTTTTCAAAAGAACGTATTGTCTTGATTGCAGGGTGTCAGACGGATACATCCACACTGGAAGCACTGCTGAGTGCCAATAAAATTAAAGAAGCAGCTCAACTCCTTAAAAAACAATTATGGTATAGCACGGCTGCCGATATGGATCATTTAAAAAACTACTGGTCAACACACTTTGGCGAACATCCAGACTTTAGCCCCAATTATATTGTTCCCAATATTAGCTCCATCATACGCTGTTTGAGCAACAATACAGGCTTTTCGATTGTTCCTGACTTCCTATGTGCTGAAGCAATTGCATCCGGGAAAATAAAACTAATCTGGGAAGGGACATCGCCTGTCGAAAATATCCTTTACTTCGGAACTAGAAAGAAAACCATGTATCAGGAAGAAATTGGGCAGTTGGAAACGCTGTTAAAAGAGAAATGGTAGTCACCTGACTCGCTCATAGCAACAAGACCTCCATTCGCTCAGACCTATTTATTGGCTAGCCGCTCCTGTAACTCTCGACGGAAAGTAATACCGACCGGAAGGGAGGTATTATTGATCTGTACCATTCCATGCTCATATTTGATCACCTTATTGATCGAAGCAATGTAGGATTTGTGGATACGGACAAACTTTGATGCTGGCACCTGTGTGAGAATTTGTTGGGTGGTGCTTGCTGTTAAAAAAGTTTGTCCCGGGGTAACAATTTTTACGTAATTGCCAAAGCTCTGGATAAAATCGATCTGCGATAATTTAACGTCAATAATACGACCATCCATGCGTATACTAATTGATTTGGGTTCTTCTTCCTGGGGCGACACAGTCGTGTTATAGGATAAAAAACGTTGAACAGCCTTAAAAAAACGGGGAAATGAAATAGGTTTTAACAGATAATCAACAACGCCGTAATCATAACTCTCCAATGCGTATTCGGAATATGCTGTTGTCAAAATCGTTTTGGGTGGGTTATCCAGCATCTTCAGAAACTCCATCCCATTAATTTCGGGCATTTCAATATCCAGGAAGATTAAATCTACTTTGTTCTCCCGAAGAAAATCCAATGCCTCAAAAGCATTATAACATTGAGCGACCAACTGCAGATCAGTACTTCTTTCAATATAATTTACCAGGACATAATGCGCCGCAGGTTCGTCATCAACCACAATACAGCTATTTTTATTCATTGTTTAAAGATTTATAACCAATGACACCTCATACTCCTCTTTTTTGGAATTTGTCGTTAATGTATACCGATTAGGATACAAAAGTTTTAATCGCGCTATTGTATTTTCCAAACCTATTTTCGCCGAAAACACATTCCTTTTCTTGACCGGAACAGAATTTCGGACATGCAAATATAAGTTCCCTTTTTCAATCTTGATTGAAATATGTACAAAACAATCTTCAATACTGCAGGTTCCGTGTTTAAAAGCATTTTCCACAAAAGTAATCAATAACATTGGCGCTATCTGATAATTGATATCTTCCTCTTTTTGATAGTCAAATTCAATTTTCGTTCGATAGCCTAACCGCTCGCGTTCCAGTTCAATATAACTTGAAATAAAATCAATTTCATCATCCATAGGCACATACTCCCGTTCACTGCTCTCCATTTGATAACGAAGCAGCTGAGACACTTTGATGATCAATTCAGAAGTACGTTCCGGATACTTTAGATTAATACCATAAATGGTATTTAACGTGTTGAATAGAAAATGTGGGTTGAGCTGCTTTTTTAAATGCGACAGTTGCGTTTGATTGGAAAGCAGTTCGCGTCTGGTCTTCACCCGTTGAAAGCGGTAAAATTCGATAAATTGGATACTGCCCAATATGCAGATCAACGAGCCCAATAATACACCAAATTGATAATGGAATGTTTTCTGAACCAGATTCTTGTAGAGAAAACAATTCTTGTAAATGACGTTATCCGTCAGCTCTTTTAATATCAGTGCAAAAATCAGCAGCGTTGCCACCGAAGCCAGAATATACAACAGGGGTTTATTCTTTTTAAGCAGTAATGGCAATAGAAAAAAGCGATTTAGTTGCGCATGCGCATAAAGGATCAGGAAATAGAGCACCCCCATCAAAAATCCCTTCCAACTCAGGATCAAAATCCAGTCGTTCAACGTAAAGAGGATAAACGAAAAGATCAATAGGACGACTTCCTGTATCATCTTGTTCTCCAAAACCTTTCTCATAATCCTTTTTTTTTGTTAAAATTCTGTTACAAAGTAAGAGTTTTAAGTTTATAACAGCAGAAAAATAAATGACGAATTAAATTGGTCACTTTTAAACACGATAGATCATTTAAAAGGGGCCTTACAGCCTAGCTCATCGCTATCTTCGTGTCCATAAAATGATAGATAACCTATGCTGAAATTGAATTTAGTGCTGTCATTGGCTGTGTCACTTGCGACATCCTCCTCCTTCGCTCAGACGCTTACACTGCGCGACGCCGTAGAACAGGGTCTTGCAAATTATGGAAATATCAAGGCAAAGGAATATTATCTCCAGTCCTCCCTGCAGACCAATGAACAAGTCAAACGCGACTTTTGGCCCAATCTGAACATCGTAGCCCAACAGGACTTTGGAACAGTCAACGGACAAAATGGTCCGCTGTATGGATTTGGTGGGCTGGGTGTAGCTTCTTCGGGAGCCGCTCTTCCAGAACAAAATTGGAATGCCGCATTTGGTGCGCTTTACTTAGCCAATGTCAATTGGGACATTTACACCTTTGGACGAAAAAAAGAACGTATCGAATTGGCCAAATCCGATACCAAACGACTACAGGCCGATCTCGGTCAGGAACAGTTCCAGCATAAAATCAAGATCGCTGCGGCTTACCTCAATTTATTGGCTAGTCAACGATTGGAAAAAAATCAACAGATGAATCTGGATCGCGCACTGGTATTTTTAAATATTGCTGCCACCAAAGTAAAAAACGGAATATTACCCGGAGTAGATTCTACGCTTGCTTCAGCGGAAGTATCGCGCGCAAAAATCAGTCTCAATCAGGCCCGTGAAAATGTTAAGGAGCAAAACAATAAGCTGACGGTATTGATGGGGATTCCAGCGAAAAATCTCGAAATAGATACTGTTCTGGTTCAGAAAACACCTATACAGCTAACTCCGCTTTCAGGCAACTTGATTGAAAGTAATCCTATGCTGCAATTTTATAAAAGTAAAATTGAACTTGGCGAACAACAATTGAAACTATCAACCAAAGAGTATCTTCCCACTGTAAGTGCCTTTGGGGTCTTTCAGACAAGGGGATCTGGTTTTAAGAGCGACTACATTACGGATTTACAAGCATATAGCACAAATTATTGGAAAGGGGTTCGTCCCAGTAGGCAAAATTATCTCTTGGGATTGGGCATAAACTGGAATCTGACTTCGATTGCGCGTATCAATAAAAAAATCAGTGCACAGCGCTTTACGAATGATGCCCTGAGAGAAGAATACCAAACTGCCGAAGCCCAATTGACAGCACAGCTGGATGCCGCTGATGTGAAAATCCAATTGGCCCTAAAAAGTGATCTAGAAGCTCCCCGACAAGTGTCGGCAGCTCAGCAAGCTTACAATCAAAAAATGACGATGTATAAAAACGGCCTAGCGACACTTGTCGACGTGACGCAGACCCTTTATACACTAAATAGAGCCGAAACCGATCGAGAGATCGTCCACATCAATCTTTGGCAGTCGCTTTTACTAAAAGCCGCAGCTGCGGGAGATTTTGATATTTTCAACAAAGAACTATAAATAACATTACATGAATTTAATACGTTTTGCCTTACGCAAGCCGATATCCATCCTCGTACTCGTATTGGGACTTATTGTCTTTGGCATAGGTGCCGTTCGATCGATCAAGGTGGATATCCTGCCAAAAATGAACCTTCCGGTTATTTATATTGCCCATCCATTTGGTGGCTATTCGCCGGATCAAATGGAATCTTATTTTGCCAAAAACTACGTCAATATCCTTCTTTTTGCCAATGGGGTCAAGTCTATTGAGACCAAGAATATTCAAGGTCTGACCTTAATGAAAGTATCGTATTACGAAGACACCAACATGGCCCAGGCTGCAGCCGAGCTAAGTGCCCTGGCCAATCGGATCCAAGCCTCCTTTCCTCCAGGCTCACAACCGCCGTTCATCATTCGCTTTGACGCCTCATCCCTCCCTGTAGGCCAACTGGTATTGAGCAGTAACAAGCGTTCTAACAACGAACTACAAGATCTAGCCAACGTCTATGTCCGGGCATCGTTTACGTCAATCCCTGGTCTACTGTCGCCCCCTCCTTTTGGGGGAAGTCCACGTACAATTGAGGTCAACGTTGATCCCGATTTAATGCGGAACCACAATATGACGCCCGATCAGGTTGTAGAAGCGCTAAGACTGAACAATCAAACTGCCCCGGCAGGAAACGTACGCATTCAGGATAAAAACTACATTACGCCGACCAATAATACCATTAAAGAGGTCAAAGATTTTGAAAAAATCCCGCTATTTAAAGGTGGTGTACAAAATCTTTACCTTGGAGATATCGCTACGGTAAAGGACGGAGCTGATGTTACTGCAGGCTACGCCTTGGTCAACGGCAAGCGCTCCGTATACGTCAGTATTGCCAAAGCTGGCGATGCCTCCACATGGGAAGTCGTCCAGAACTTAAAAGCAGCTTTACCAAAAATTCAGGAGAATTTACCCGACGACGTCAAGTTATCGTATGAATTTGATCAATCCGTTTATGTCATCAATTCGGTAAAGAGTTTGATTACCGAAGGTGCCATCGGAGCTATCCTGACCGGACTTATGGTGCTCCTATTTTTAGGTGATCGAAGAGCCGCGCTGATCGTTATCCTGACCATACCGATATCCGTGATATCCGGAGTGCTCTTTCTGAAACTCTTCGGGCAGACCATCAACCTCATGTCCCTCAGCGGACTAGCCCTGGCTATTGGTATCTTGGTCGACGAAAGTACGGTAACGATCGAGAATATACACCAGCATCTGGATATGGGTAAACCCAAAGCCTTGGCTATCTGGGATGCCTGTAAGGAGATCGCCTTACCAAAATTATTGATCCTGCTCTGTATATTAGCCGTATTTGCACCTGCATTTACCATGACGGGAATTCCGGGCTCGCTATTTCTTCCCTTGGCCCTGTCCATTGGATTTTCGATGATCGTATCCTTTCTTCTTTCGCAGACATTCGTTCCCATCATGGCAAACTGGTTTATGAAAGATCATGCCCATAAGGCTCCACATGCGACCAAATCCGAGGGTTTAAATGCAGATGAAGCCCAGTTTGCAGCATCTGGACTGACCGTAGAATCCGAACAGGATACCTTGAATCAGAAGAAACTATTGGTGGAACGTGACGACTTTAACAACGATGGAAAGATCAGTATTTTTGAACGGTTCAGAAACAGATTCATGAAAATGCTCGATCGCTTGTTCAAAAGAAAGAAAACCATTACGGTGATCTATCTGCTTGGAGCGCTAAGTCTTGTTGTCATTTTACTTTCCACGATAGGCCAGGATGTATTTCCGAAAGTCAACTCCAGCCAGTTTCAAATGCGCCTTCGTGCCGCTGAAGGTACACGTATCGAACGCACCGAAGAAAAAGCAAAACTGGCGCTGGCCGAACTGGAAAAACTGGTTGGCAAAGAACATATTAGCATATCTTCTGTCTATATCGGTCAGCACCCCGGGCAGTTTTCAGTATCGCCGATCTATCTTTTCATGGCCGGTCCACATGAAGCTGTTTTCCAAATAGCACTGAAAGACTACCATCATGATATGGACAGTTTCCGTGATGAATACCGAAAACGCCTGAAAGCAGCAGTTCCCGATGTACAGGTATCCTTTGAACCGATCGAACTTACGGATAAAGTATTAAGCCAGGGGTCGCCTACCCCTATTGAAGTTCGGATAGCAGGAAAAAACAAAAAGAACAACGAAAAGTACGCCGGAAAATTGATCGAGGAACTAAAAGCCATCCCCTACTTTAGAGATGTACAATTAGCACAATCCATTAAATATCCTTCGTACGATATTAAAATAGATCGCATTAGAGCTGCACAATTGGGTATCGATCTCAGCGAAGTGACACGATCGCTTATCGCGTCCACCTCATCTTCGCGTTATACCGAAAAAAACACCTGGATCGATGAAAAAGCAGGACTCTCGTATAATGTCCAAGTTCAGGTTCCCATCGATAAAATGAAAGATGAGAAAGAAATCGGTGAAATCCCTTTATTGAAAAATTCGGCGCGACCAATACTGAGCGACGTTGCAACCATCACACCGTCCTTCACTTATGGAGAAAATGACAATTTGGGCGCGATGCCCTATGTATCAGTTACAGCAAATATTGATCATACCGATTTGAAAACAGCCTCCAAAGATGTAAAACGTAGTATCAAAGCCCTTGGTGAACTCCCGCGTGGATTATCCATGGAGCAAATAGGCCTCGGAAAAGTATTGGAAGAAACCATGAGCAGCCTTGAATCTGGTTTGGCTGTTGCCATTATCGTTATATTCCTGATGCTATCAGCCAATTTCCAATCGTTCAAAGTTTCTATGGTTGTACTCACCACAGTTCCTGCGGTGGTGCTGGGGTCATTACTTCTATTGTTGTTAACCGGATCTACCCTCAACTTACAATCCTACATGGGGATTATCATGTCGGTGGGTGTATCCATTGCGAACGCTGTTCTCCTCATCACCAATGCCGAACATATCCGTCGGCATCATGGAGATGCGCTGGCTGCCGCTCGTGAGGCAGCATCCTTACGGCTTAGACCCATTATCATGACCAGTTTAGCCATGATTGTAGGCATGCTCCCTATGGCCATTGGCCATGGTGAAGGTGGTGAACAAGTTTCACCACTCGGTAGAGCCGTCATTGGCGGATTACTATTTTCAACATTTGCCGTACTCGTCATCTTACCGCTCATATTTGCTTGGGCGCAAGAAAAAAGCAGTACACAATCGATCTCATTAGATCCTGAAGACAAAGAAAGTAAACACTATATTGCCGCATTAAAACCTTTATCGTAAAAGCAGTATAATCTATAAAATATGAAAAATAATTTGTTCAAAATATTATCTATCGCCGGCCTGATCGCATCCTTAGCAGGATGCCATTCGGCAGCCGAGGAAAATGTCAAAAAAGAAAGTCCCGAAGCTGCAGCTCCGGCAATGGAGACATTTGTACCTTCCAAACAGAAATTAACCAATAAAATGCAGATCCCTGGGGAAATCACGGGATTCCAGCAGGTCGAAATTTACGCCAAGGTCAGTAGCTATGTCAAAAGCCTCAATGTGGACATCGGCAGTAAAGTGCATGCAGGCCAGTTGTTGGCTGTCTTGGAAGCTCCCGAATTGAGTTCACAGCTATCTGCTGCAAAATCGCGGCTCAAATCGCAAGAAGCAGTTTATATGGCTACAAAGAGCACTTACGATAGACTCTTCGAAACCAGCAAGGTGGAAGGAACTGTGGCTAGACTCGATCTTGAGGTTGCTGAGTCAAAAAAGAATGCTGATTTTGCCCAGTACCAAGCCGCTAAATCAGCCTATGCAGAAGTACAAAACCTCTTGAATTATTTGGAAATCAGAGCACCCTTCGACGGTGTCATCGCAACAAGAAATGTCAATCAAGGCGCCTATGTTGGTCCAGCTGGCCGTGGTTCGGAAATGCCCATCATGACCATTCAACAACAACGCAAACTGAGGTTAGCCGTTGCTGTTCCGGAACAATATTCGGGTTTCCTGACCGAAAACCAGCCCTTACAATTTACCGTCAAATCATTGCCGGGGCAAACCTTCTCGGGTAAGATCGCTCGTAAATCGGGTGCCCTGGACAGCCGGTTAAGATCCGAACGGGTAGAAATTGACATTAACAATACCGACAACAAGTTATTGCCGGGCATGGTTGCAGAGGTCGAATTGCCTTTAACATCTCAGGATAGTACTTTTGTTGTACCGAAATCAGCCGTATTTACTTCGGGCGAAGGAAGTTTTGTGATTGCTGTTGTTTCGAACAAAACACAACGTATTCCTGTACAGAAAGGACGCAGCATCGATGGTCAGATCGAAATATTTGGCGACTTAAAACAAGACACCAAATTGGTCAGCAAAGCGGATGAAGAGATTATAGACGGTACATCAGTCAAATAGGACATCTCCTAATTCCTAAACAAAAGAAAGACCGAACCCATAACCGGATTCGGTCTTTCTAATTTATTCGGTTTTTCTAATTTAAATGCCCATAAATTTAAAGGGTTGGGCAGCCTTAAACAGGTTATTTGAAATGCCTTTTTGACAAGCACTATTCAGCTGCTTTCGGGTCAATTGCTGCTGCTGCTGCAGTTAGTGCTAAGGCCCCGCCAACGATCATAGCCTCCTGCCCCTTTTTTTCCTTAACAGCCAGCACGTCTCCACGCTTATTATACAGTTCAATAATATTATTAAGCGCTACTGAACCGGTCTGCCAAAGCTGGGCAGCATAAAATTTTTGCTCCGTAGTTTTAACAATGGCTTTACCATCTTCTAAAATCGAATAACTTAAATAACTACGTAAACTGTAAGGTGAATCAGCGCCTTCAAATCGAGCAAGTTTTACCGCA
>NZ_DKSP01000189.1:0-6952 GCF_002472745.1 Sphingobacterium sp. UBA7253
GCTCTTCCGATCTAGAATCAGGATAGGCATCGACCAATTTGAGTGCATGGAGATAATAATAGTCAAGCGGGATTCCGATTTCTTCTGAGTAATTGCGTTCAATGATAAGCTGATAGTAAAAGACCTCAGGGTGTTCATACCCCTCGGCAATCAATTCGTCAAATCGAGTATGCCATTTGACCAACTCCTGATGGATATGCAGGGCTGAGTTTTCCCCTTTGATAAGCTTAAGCAAAATCTGCAGTGCTAGGTCGATTGCTTTATTTTCGTAAGCAATTTCAGCGAGATCGACATAATTCATTTCATTGCTGCTGATGAAATGCTTAAAATCCGCTTCCATTAATGCTAAAATATTAGACTCATTGATCTGTTTGGTACGGTCAAGCAGGTATATTTTCTTTATCCAAAAGATGGAAAAATTATGATCCAAGGTTTCCCGTTCATCCTTGAATGTTTCTTTAACGAAATCAATGCTCGCCTCCAAAACTGGAAGCATCGCTGTATCGTCCTGGAGCCCTTCGTAGATGTTGGTTAAATAGTTGTGCCCATATCCGGACATATTGGGGGAAGCGATTAGTTTTTTTGCGTATTCGATGAATAGACCTTTATTGCCTTCAGTAATATGGAATTTTGGTCGACCAATTTGTGCTAATGTCGCTTGATTGTCCAAAACATAATTCAGTATATGATATAGGGTCGTTTCATTATCAGGTTCGATGGCCAATGCTTTTTGAAAATAGGGGATCATTTTTTCCTGAATAACATCGAAAATAGCTTCGTGGCCTTCATAGAATGCCTGATCATGATAGGCGATCGCAAGGTGTGTCCAAAGCGTAACATCTTGATCGTTTTGTCGCAGTTGGTTTTCTCCTTCAATGATAAATAAGTCTAGTTGTCCGCTGTAGAACAAATCATATATATTCTTTTCTTCCATTTATTGATTTTTATATGTATCCAGTATGTTAGAATCTTTGAAAAATACTATTTAGCCGTTGGAAGCTTTTCAAAGCTAGTACCGTTCCATAGAAATTCTTCACTTTTTTTTGTGATCTTGAAATTGGGATTTTCTGCATCGTCGTCAATAGCTTCTCCCTCTTCAATGTATTTAAAGATAATCTGATTATTTTTTCCGTGTTCGGAAGGGAAAAGAATCTTTTCATCGTAATAGAAAACACCAGCATCACTCACCGAATACCTGCTGGGAAGATCCACAAGTCGTTGTCCTGTCCAGGCCACATAGTTGTACTCAGAAGGTATACCACAGGCTTCCCCCAGAAATTCGATGCGGATGATTTGTTTGACATTTTGCAGCCCCATTGCCGGCAGCAATTTACTCTGAGAGAAGGTTTGTTCTGAATAGGCGAAAGGGAAGGTGTGTTCAGCTAGAAAATTTCCTTTTGCGTCGAGAAGTTTTACTACTGTTGAAAAATGATCCTGTTCCTGTTCGTTGATACTTTTGGTAAAACGCTCAAAACCGTAAATATATTGCGAGCCGTCCGAAGCGGTTTGTTTTCCGAGCGCTACTAGTCCGAGCCAAATAAAACCATTTTTTTACTGTTACCGTCGGAATAACTTATCTCATACCAAGGAGCATAAAAATTTTTCAGTGTATTTCCTTTGAAGGGCGCACTGGTGATCGTAACAACATTTCCTACCGATAAAGAATCTACGATTGCTGCCTTAAGACTAGGTTGAGCACGCACATAAGCTTTTGTGGCAAAAACAGTTGCCGATTGACCTTTTTGTATGTTCCATAAATTGAAATTATCGTCAAATTTTAAATTTTCCTGCGCCTTCGAGCAAAATGGTCCGATGACCAAGATGATTAAATAGCATCCCATTAGTTTTCTCATTTTTCACTCTCCTTTCCTGCAAAAATAGACGAATTGGTCCATAACCCTTATCACTGGTTTCAGGTATTTTTTTGTAGAGTGCCAGAAATAACATTTTATAATCTTAGACATGTCGTTGTTATTAGGGATAAAAAGAGCTATTTTTTCAGTTATGCCCAATTTGGTAGTAGCGTAAATTTTGGAAAGTTTAAATGGCTATTGAACTTTACCCGTAGATAATTTGATGAAACAGGAAATTGGGGATAAGAAATGTTGATTTTATGTGGACCGATTTCCTAAAAGTACAAGACAATGCGATAATCACACCATTTGCATCATTGTTTAATATTGAAATTTGTAGAGTCAATAAAAACAATAGTATGAATCAGATATCAAAATTTGGAATATTTGCTTTGCTACTGAGCAGCAGTTTAACAATTATGGTTGGAACTGTTATAGCACCGTCATTAAAAGAAATTTCAGTCCATTTAGGATTTGAAGAAAATCCAGGTTTGTTGATTACGTTGCCTTCGCTCGGCGTAGTAATTTTCGCACCCTTCGTTGGGAAATTGATTGACCGAAAGGGAGCATATCTGATGCTTAGATGGGGTTTGATACTTTATGCTTTACTTGGGCTGTTGGGGGGGGCTTCTTACCAACCCTTATTTGGTTGTGATAGATCGTATTCTTTTAGGTGTTGCTACGGCGTCAATACAGGCAGCTGGAACAGGCTTAATTGCACTATTATTCATTGGTGACGACCGACTGAAAATGATAGCCTGGCAAGGTATGTCCATCGAATTGGGTGGGGTCGTATTTTTGAGTTTTGGCGGTCTTTTGGGGGGCTTTTGTTGGAAATATCCTTTTTTAATTTATCTAATGGGGTTGGTATGTGCATTATTAATTTCCATAAGTGTCAAGAGGAGCGCTGATGCTTTACGCAAAAAAGTGGTTGCTGTTGAGTCAACAGAGAGAACTAAAATCAGTAGACATTTATTGATAATAATTTTGTCTGCTGCGTTTGCCATGATGCTGTTTTTTGTGGCATTTGTTTGTCTTCCATTATTTCTTCCATCTTCGTTTCACTACAGTGAGGCTGAAACGGGATACTTCATGGCTTTTATTTCGATTGTGGCCGTTATAGCAGCGAGCCAGATGCCTCGCGTCACCAGGTATTTATCAAAAGACTTTACGTTGTCAATGGGATTTTTTGCATTTGCCATTGGGCTTACTATTTTTTTTATTACCACATCCAACATCACCTTATTCATAGGGGCGGTAGCGATGGGCATAGGTTTTGGATTTACTGTTCCATTGCTAAATCATATGACCGTCGAAGAAAGCAGCAGTAGTAATCTAGGGCAGTACCTAAGCTATTATTCCATGGCGATTTTTGGCGGACAGTTCCTTTCATCCTTTATCACGGAACTGAATTATGAAATGAGAACAACCTTCTTAATCGCTGCTGTTTTGGCTTGTGCAATTTCGGTGGCTTTATATATCATCGCAAGCATCAATAGAATACATGTATTTAATAATAATTTATAACGACTAAAATAGAATAACATGAGAATTGAAGAAGCAAATGAGCTCTTAGAGCCTGGTTATCTACCGTTTGAAGCAGGGTGGAGACGGTACGAAGACGGTTTACTTGTTGTTGCAGCAAGGTCTTCACTGGCCAATATAAACGGCGAAATGATTGAATGGTGGTTTTCCTATATTCAGGATACGCATCAGTATTTACTGTGGCATAAAGAAGACCATGTTTATAGTGACTGGATCGGTGAGAGGGGGACTGGAAAGTATATTGGGGGAACCCATATTGCCCACGAAAGATTGGGTGGAAATGAAATTCATAAATTGAAGATTAATTTTTTAAATCCCTCAAATATTTTGGATATAAGTAGATTTCCAGAACAGCGTGTAACCGCTATTCACGCGAGATTGGGTATGGATGGCCAAGAAGGCTATGCCGCCAAAATGGTACACTTTATTCGGGATACTGCCTATGGCTGTGAAATGAGAAGTCGTTTTTGGTTGGGTTATTTTGAAGGTAATGATCTTGCAAATGATTTGGAGACTCGGCTTAAAATCTATCCCGATCATGTAGGTGCAGGACTATGTAAACATTGTCATGAGGAAATGAGTAATTTTACGACTTTTCTTCCCGAACTTTATGAAAAAAAGACTGGTAGAATATATACTCCGAAATAAAAAAGAATGACTAATTTAAAATAAAAACCACATGAGAGTCAGCCATCAGATTGATCCACTTAAAATGATATATTTTGAACTGGAGTGTTGCCCGGAAAGCTATTTGAAAAGTGAAGATAGAAATTCCTTTTTCGAAATTATCTGTCAATATAGCAATATTGGTGATTCTGATTCTCATGTTGATATCTATCTGATTCCACTCTATCGTATGGAAGAGTTCAGCAATTCCAATACTGGATATCTTCTCGCTTTCAAGCGAGATTACTTGGAGGAGGATGACAAAGAATATGCTTTGGATGTGTTCAATCTCTTCAATATGCAAGGACAATCTACACATTTGATCGTCAAGTCTCGGGATGCTGGTATTCTTGCTCAGGTTGTGAACTTAATAAAAGAGGAATACAATAAACCCGAAGGTACTTATCTTATCTTGAAGGCTCTCATAAAAGTTTATTTGTTGAATCTAATCCGTTTACATCAGGAATATTTTTTAGAACAGGATGTGAATCAAAAACGAATTTATCAGTTTATTGTCCTGTTGGATCAATATTATAAGGAACAGCGCACTGCTGACTTCTATGCAAAGGAAATAGGTATTACGGCAAAACGCTTAAATCAGATTCTAAAGATTAAAATGAGTAGGTCAATTTCGCAGTTAATTCATGAACGGTTGGTTTTAGAAGCAAAAAGAATGCTGATCTCGAGTGAAAAAACCATAAAAGAAATTGCTTTCGAGCTTAATTTTGAAGATCCCGCTTACTTTAGCCGTTTCTTTAAAAAGAAGACCCAAGTTTCACCAGAGACATTCAAACTACATCAGGCAAATTTTAGCAAATAGATGCTTAGCATTTATAGCAAAAATATCTCTTTCACGTCTGTAATTTTTTGTAGGTTAGTAGAATTGAAAGAAAGCTATTTTATATATCGACAGTGCAATTACGACAAGTAAATGTTTGAACAATTCAGAATTAAATTCCAACTTGATGACGATAAATGGAACGAATATATAGATTGCTTCCATCGCATTGAAGTTCCTGCCAAAACCATACTTTTGAAGGAAGGAGAAGTTTCCAAAAAAATGTTTCTGATTGAAAAGGGGGGGATTCGTGCTTGGTTCAATAATAATGGTAAAGATATCACTTGTCAATTTTTCTTTGAAAATGAAACGGTGGGTTCTATTGAAAGCTTCCGAAAAAATATTCCAAGTCAGACCACTATAGAAACCATTGAACCAAGCATTTTATGGTGGATACACAAAACCGACCTAAACAGGATAGTTGAAGAAATTAAAGAAATTCCACAGTTACGGGATATGCTTATAGACAAAGTTTTTGAGCGAACATTCGATTATATGAAATATTTTTTCTCAATGGTCAAAAATACGCCGCAGGAACGCTACATCAATTTGCTAAAAGAAAGACCCGAAATTATAAAACGTGTTCCACAACATTATATCGCTTCTTATCTTGGGATTTCTTCGGTCCATTTAAGTCGTATAAAAAGTGTATTGGCAAAAAAACGGATTTAATAACAAATGTTATCAACTGCTGAAATATCGGTTTTTAATTTTGCTGCATAAAATTATATAAAATGAAAGCAGCAGTAGTATTGAAAAAAGGCGAAATGCCAAAATATGTAGTAGACTTTGCAGAGCCAATAGTGCAAAATGAAAATGAATTATTGATTTTGGTGAAAGCATCTGCAGTGAAAAACCTTGACAAAATGCAGGCAAGTGGAAAACATTATTCCTCGCAAAACGAAGTGTTTACAGCAAAAGTGGTCGGTGGAGATGGTGTTGGGGTACTTGCAGATGGTACACGTGTTTATGGAATTGGCGTTGGCGGAATGATTGCCGAAAAAGCGATTGTTGAAAAAAAACGTATGGTAAGGTTACCCGTAAATATTGATGATGCAACAGCAGCAGCTTTACCAAACGCAGTGATGGGCTCAGCTTTGGCATTACGTTTCAGAGCGGGTTTGCAAAAAGGGGAAACCGTACTTATTAACGGTGCAACAGGTGTTACCGGCAAAATTGCTGTGCAAATTGCCAAACATTACGGTGCGAAAAAGGTGATAGTGACAGGGAGAAACGAACGGTCTTTAAACGAATTATTATCATTAGGTGCAGATGAGATCATTTCGTTGAAACAGGACGATGAAGCGTTTATTACACGACTAAAAATCTTACAGCAGCAAAATCCAATTGACGTGGTTATTGATTACCTGTGGGGAAAGAGTGCAGAACTGATTTTATCAGCATTAAAAGGCAATGGGGGATTTTCGCACCATACGCGATATGTTACTGTTGGCGGAATGATGAGCGATTCAATTACATTGTCATCTTCCATTTTACGCAGTACAGCTATTCAGCTTTCCGGTTCGGGCTTAGGAACCTGGACGCCAGAAGAATTAATACTATTGATTACAGAAATACTTCCCGAAATGTTTCAGCTTGCTGCTGACGGAAAATTAAAAATTGAAACGGTAAATATTCCACTTAAAA
The DNA here is from genome assembly GCF_002472745.1 of Sphingobacterium sp. UBA7253. NCBI lineage: Bacteria > Pseudomonadati > Bacteroidota > Sphingobacteriia > Sphingobacteriales > Sphingobacteriaceae > Sphingobacterium > Sphingobacterium sp. UBA7253. The sequence continues at coordinate 6,550 of NZ_DKSP01000189.1, forward strand.
ACATTGAAAACGCTTGGGAAATGGGTATCGATGGAGGCAAACGCCTGGTGGTTTTAATTTAGTTGATCTATCCAGCATCTCAAGTATATGTGGAATTAATTGTAATGATATGAATGCCGTATTCTTATTACTATTTACAATATGCTAAGATGTTCCAATTCAGTAGATTCAGTTGAGATATTAACCGGAGATCTGCGCAGTATGACAACCTGCTTTCCTGGAAACAGTCCTACGAACCCCATTTTTGATGACTACCATAATTACCTGATTCGGGTGTAGCTATTCAAGAAATATTAAAACGGAAGCATCCTAATACTAAATCGCATGTAATAACAATTTTTAATCAATATTTAGACACTAGTAAGTCACTGCTTATACAGTCTATACTGAGTGATCACTGAAC
>NZ_DKSP01000190.1:0-21447 GCF_002472745.1 Sphingobacterium sp. UBA7253
CCCTAAATGAAAATTACAGGAACCATGATGGCTCCAAGGTGCAAAAAACGACTTACATCGACTGCGCCTATTGGAACCGTCCAAAAATCACTGAGCACTTAACTAAGGGCTTGCTAGTAGAAGTAACCGGATTTCCAAGTGCTCGAACTTATCAAACCAAATCTGGAGAGCATCGAGGTGCCATCGATTTTCGTGTAGACCGTCTGGATTTCCTAGGTAAATCGAAATCAAATACATCAGACAGCAACAATATCAATGCAGTTCCTACGGCAAATTCTCCCGTAGAAGATCTCGTACCAAGCGTATCAGATGATGACTTACCATTCTAATCATTCTTTCCCCCTGTGCTAGAAACAGGAATAGTTACAGGGGGAATCAAACTAAGTTACAATTGAAACTAAAATCAAATACCATGGAAGCGAACAATGAAACGACACTAGATGTCAAAACCAATTTTTTCCAAGCAATAGCAGCTCTTAAAATTGCTGGGAACCTCAACCTCACAATCAAGCAATTGGAAGACGGAAGAATGATCGTATCCACAACACTTAATAACGATCGCATAGGAGATAATGCCCGTAAGAACATTATTCCCTTAAATCTGACAGCTACCCCAAAAGAATTGGATCAGGAATATTTCAAGAGGATATCAACACCTATAAAAAAGACTTCAGGTCTACTGATGAATATGGAGTCCTACCTCAAAAGTCTTGAAGAAGCAAATAAAAAGTCCCGTATAGAACAGGATAAAAAGAAGAAGATCGACAAGCCAAAAATTGATGATTCCAATACTAAGAAGGAAAACATGGAAGCTTACAAGCAAAATATGGAAAAGTCCCTCCAATTTGAGAAGGATATGCAATACAAGGAGGCTCTGGAAGCATTGCCAAAAGTGGAGGACTACCCGAAACATGCCGCTGAAATCATCAAAAAGCGAACCGAATTGGAAACAAAATCGAAACTGGTCACTATGTTTTAGTCTTACGGAATTAATAAATCTATTACACTCCAAAATATAATATTATGTTACTATCAACAGAGTTCAAACGAATATTCAAATTCACCGAAAACGGTACTGAAATCAAATTGGAAGACCCAGCAGCGGAATTATCTCCTGAGGCCGTCTTAAATTTTTACTCGGGTCAATATCCTATCCTAACAACCGCTAAGATAGAAGGTCCTGTTTTCAACAACGACGAAGAGCAGTACACTTTTAAAACAATCATGGGAACAAAAGGATGAAAAAAATAACAGGTTATAAAAAGGTTAGATTGGTAAAAAAGAGAAATGGATCATGGAAAACAGAAAAAATATATCGACAAATAAATTATTATGCACTGGAATTGGACAGGAGGCGGGATGCCTCCGCTATCCGATCCGACAAGATGCAGAGTGCACCTCTGGATTTGATAGATCTGCTTTTCTGACTCATCAGTTTGGTTCACAGCCTATGATATCCAATCTGGAATTAGCTCAAGGTAGTAAAGTAGAAAAAGGCTTTTTCCGCTCATTGCGAAATCTCTGTGAATTCTATAAGTTGACTATACCTGATACGCAAGACAAAAAATATCCTGAAAACATAGCGTTTGCCTTTTCAACAGTAAAAGAAGAATTCGAAAAAATAGATAATAGACTTCATCTTGCAATACTTCAATCAGATACATCTGCCACTTCTATTGCTACGATAAAATCTGCCCATACAGGATATGACCTGTATTTTTTTCCTATTTCAGAAATTTACCACCTCTGGGAGAAAGACAAAAACTCAAAATTCGTGAATCTTGTGCTGTCATTGTTCGCATTCCAAAAACTACAACTGGATGTTCCCTTTTATACAGAGTCCTACACTTTCTTAAATGGCTGCTACGAATCTATTCGGAATTTTATAGAAGAGGATATTGAGCAGGGCTACGAGTATGATGAGGATCTGGCATTAGAACTGATAGAAGAAATAGATTTTATACAATATGCCGGACAGAAAATGTTATCCGAAATAGTTATACCATCCCGCTTGGATAGGTTCGAATGGAATGTAAACAGATTCAAACCCTATAATGATAAAGAAAAAGCGATGCTGGAAGCGTGCAAAGACGCGCTCGTTTTAAGAAAAAAATACCCTGAAATCTCATTAACAACCGCGATTCCAAATTACATTGAAGAAGAAGTTCAAAATATTTTATGTCCCGAAATGTACATTGGATTCCTATGGGGAGGTGAAAGTGACTGGTTGAAAACCAATATCAATGAATATCTTAACAATTATCTAAATGAATTTAGCGGAAAACAAGAGCCTTCGGCCCCCCAATTTTTTAACAGAAAGGTGGCTAAGGAGATACACGACCTTACAATGCAAGAGGAATTGATTGCATTCTTTGACAAGGTAGCCAAGGCATTATATGCTTTCCATGAAGAGTAAAATTAAGACACATGAAAATATACAAAAACATAACTTCGATGTTCAACGAAAAATACAAACCAGTAAAAGCGTTAGTAGTATTTACTTCCAATATCTATGATGCTCCACCTTATATTGAAAGTTACGATATAGATGAAAAAGGCTATCCGATAAATGCCCATCCATTGACTATAAACGAGACTGAACAGCTAAGGAAATCCCTTATTATTCAAGAGGAAAAAGAACGTCGTTCGTACCTTATTTCAGAAAGTATTTTACCAGAGAAAGTACTACACATAGATTATATAAATGGACAAGTTGTCTGGTTTACTGGGGCTCAAAAAAAATCACTACAGTTTACCAAAAGCATAGGGTTGAATGATGGCGAGGCAAATGTCCCTGCCATGATATGGAAAGCATCCAAGGGAAAACTGTCTGTTTGGGCACTTTCAACCAGAAGAAACAAGCGTCCTAACGTGAAGGATCAATTATATAAAGCGCCATTTTTCAATATTTATGATAATGGGTCTGTATGCATGGGCTCAGTAGGGACTTTTCCGGTAAAAAGTAACCGTGGTCTTGAATATTTTATGGAATACTGGGAAGCAGCTTTTTGGAACAGCTCATTCAGCCATCTTAACGTAGATAAATCTCCTGTTAAAGGAAATATCGTCCAACTTTGGAAAGAACTACTGAATACCGATACCCCTTTCCCCACGGAGTGCCTTATCACTACCGAAAAAAACATCAATAAAATAATTTAACATGAAAAAGAATAGAAAAATAACTTCAGAAAAAAAAACTGTCCACTTCGTCTGTCAGGATCTTTTGAATCCTACAAATCCCATTCCAGTCAACCTAATTGGCATAGGTGGAACGGGCAGTTCGATGCTAATGGCTCTCGCCAGAATCAACAAGTCTCTTAACACTCTAGGGCACGCCGGCCTTCAAGTGTTTGCGTATGATGGAGATAAAGTAGAAGAACCCAACTTGGGAAAGCAATTATTCACTTCTCCAGAACTTGGGCTGAATAAAGCCGTTGCTTTGATCAATCGGATAAATAGAGCATTTGGATTCGACTGGAAGGCTCAAGCCCATCACTTCAAAGCCAACAGTGAATTAGCAACCATCACGATAACTTGCGTAGACAATGTTGCCAGTAGAATCCAAATTGCCAAATTCCTAAAGAATAACAGAAATTCATATACAACTTTTGGTTCTCCAAGATATTGGATGGACTGCGGCAATGACAAGACCACAGGGCAAGTAATCCTATCAACGGTGGGCGAAATCAACCAACCGATCTCTAAGAAATACGACGTCCAAGGTTTCCTACCCATGATAACGGATGAATACGGGGGTTTACTTGAAGAGTCTGAACTCGAATCCGATACACCAAGCTGTAGCTTAGTAGAGGCGTTAGAAAAACAGGATCTTTTCATCAATACCAATATCGCAAATATTGGCGCATCATTGTTTTGGAATATGTTCCGTAAGGGCGTGCTAAAAAATCGGGGATTCTTCCTCAATCTAGATGATTTCAGGATGCAACCGATAAAAATCAAACGAACCACCATACGAAAGAAGAAAATTAAACAGGTAGCGTAGTTGTCATAAATAAACAAAATACCCTCTCTTTCTTTCGGTAAGATTAGTTTGATAACACCAAAAAGATCTGTCCAATTTGTTAGCTATCCCAATAAATGCTAAGCCGATTAAAATGCATTGATTTCCACAAGCAAAGTTAGGCATCAATGCCAATAGGTAAATGATCCTACCGCACTTAAACATACCCCTGAAATCATACCAAGGTAGATCTTATAAAATTTGGGTATCCCCTGTTTTACTGTGGGAGCCTCCACAAATTTCAACGATTCCACCTTGTCCCTAATTGGCTCTTCATGCCTGTAAAGCCTCTGTAAATCATTCATCGTTAACTATAAACTCAATAAGACAAAATGGAACAGAAAACAATTATGATGGACACCGTCAACGGATTTGATTCTTGGTACAAAACATTCGTATTCATGCTGGATTATGCACACCAAGCAAAAGATTGGTATGATACTATTTCATATTATTATCAAGTAGATAGCGGTGAAGCAGGACTTATCGAAATGGCATTGGACTATACCAATTACTTCGAAAAACAACATAGAGAAGGATGGAAAAATGAAGACGAAAGAAACAAATCACTGAGGTCTGCAATGAGAGTATATGAATATGAGTTTCACTCGTATTAGCAGCACAAAGCCCTTCGGAGCTCTTTAAATTGCTATGGCACGAAGTGTTTTTAAGCTACATTTTCCTATTCTGTCCATCGTTATAGACTTTTTCAATCCATCCCTTCTTTTTGCAAAACTAATTCCGGAATTGTTTTCGGGACTTTCGCGGCATAATGGCTTTATTCCACGATCCTTCACCTGAAAATTCCTGCATCGCCGCATGCAAAAAAGGTATGGAAAAACTCGAATTAGATAAAGCTACGATAGCTCCAATAGAGCTTACAAATAATCTGTCTCTAAAGACCGAGACGAACCATCCGATTTCAAGAACTGAAACAAAGTTAACAGTACTTGCTTTCGGAGGAGGACAAGATAGCACCACCATTTTATACAAAATTATTCTTGATCCATCTTTTCGCGAAAAATGGATACACGGGGATTTACTGATTTTAATGTCCGATACAGGCAACGAACATCCGCATACCTATTCGCATATAAGCTTTATTGAAGATCTTTGTAGACGGAATGGAATAGCTTTTTGTTTTATCACATCAGATAAGGGATACCACCCAAAAACATGGCCTTCACTTACTGCCCAATTCGAGAAAAACAGCACTATCATGTCGCTTGCATATCCTCGTACCTGCACAGACAATCTGAAGATAAAACCACTGTACAATTATCTTGACCATTATATCGCCCAAACGTATTATGACTATACCGAAGAAACAATTCCGAAAGGAAAAGCATTCATTAAGCGGTTTGTAAAAGACTTTGGCAGAATCAAAGTTATACTTGGCATCGCTGCAGGTGAAGAGAAACGAATCGCCAAATCGGAGCGTAAGTCAAGAAAGGCACAGCAACTTAATCTCTTCAAAACGTATCGAGATCCTATACCTAAATGGATGACAGAATGTATCGAAAAAACATACCCCCTGATTGAAGAATGCATGGATCGGAGTGCATGTCAGACATATATTCGCGCGGTCGGATTTCCCCTGCCCTACCCTTCAAACTGTATCATGTGTCCCTATTTATCCAAGATCGAAATACTATGGCTTTTCAAAAATATGCCAGATCAATTCGCTCGTTGGGTAACTTATGAAAATGCAAAACTTGAGAAATGCAAAGAGAAGGTTAAAAGAAATTTAGGAGTAAAAGGAGAGCAAAGATTAAACGAAATCTTGCAGGACGCTATACAAGAATTTGGACATATGACAGATGAAGAACTTAATGAATACAAGATGAGCCACGGTCATTGTGTGTTATCAAGTTATTAATAATACTCTTTAAAACACTTAAACCGTCAAAGAATTATAAAACATGATTAGTACCAGTTACGTTTAAAATGATTTGGAATGTTATTAAAAAATATAGTTTTCTAAATTTAAGGTCATTTTCTTTATCTTTAATATTAAACAATAGGCAATTAAGTACCGTAGTTAATATTTTACTAAAACAACAACAATCACATTATGAAAGCTTTCTTGATTATCATTTTTCTCTTTTGCATAACTGATATATTGATGGCTCAGACCATCTATGTAGACCCTATAAATGGTAGTGATTCAAATACTGGAAGATTGGAAACCCCATTAAAAAGTCTTGAAAAGGCTATTGCAAAAATTGATTCGTTAACTGAAGCTAAATCCCCTACAATTAAACTGCTCCCCGGATTATATATATTGAAAGACAAAATTGTACTTCAAGGGAATAAAAAACCGAGCTTAACAATAGAGGCCGGTATACTTCCTGGAGCTAAAGACTGGAATCCTTACAAAATGCCAGTGATAGGTTCTGTATCCGGCAATAATTCCGATGTCCAATTTCCTCATTCTACTAGTCTTCTTGTCAATATGAACAATGTTACGATCAGAGGCTTAAAATTTATTGGAAATCCAAACCCAAATATTTCATATTATTACCCAATTTCAAAGAAAGACACCTCTTATACTGGGCTAAACATTCAACAATGCTTTTTTATAGGAGAACGAAACTCTTCTCCTATCCAAGCGGCTATCTGGGCGCACGGGAAAGGAACACATGTCGACCATTGTATTTTCTATGAATGTAAGAATGCCTTGGTCCTACTTGAGAATATCAAAGATTTTTCTCTTACCAATTCGATTGTATCTGGTGCCTACGAAGCCGCCGTTTGGTTTGGCCCGTATCTTTCTGAATTTCAGTTCAAAAATAACATTATATCAAACTGTAATTTTGTTTGGTTGCGAAAGGATGGTACTTCTCCCTCTTATCAATTTAGAAATTCATTATTTGCAGGAAACAAAAATTTCATGGGCTTCTACACAAATAATGGGCTAAAGATTGCGAAAAGAAATGAACATTCTGAAGATAAAATACTAAGAACTAACGACAAAGTTGATTTGAAAATAGTCGAACTAAATGGGCTTTTTCAAGATTATTTACACCTATCAGATAAAAAACTTGTGGAAACTTATAGATCGGGGATATTCAAATAATATGTTAATCCCCTTTTGCGAACTTCAACAAAGTTGTTGCTTCAGAAAAACTCGTTTTTTATGACATTGTATATATTTTGAAAGCAATTTTGAATCCTTTAATATATGATCAAAGCTTTTTCCATTCTTCCTATGTTGAACAAAATCAGACAATATATGTGTCTATAACGGAAGTCACTGGGCCAGCTAATTCGGTTTGATTTGCCAATTATTTCGGAGGTCAGCGGGCCAAAAAATCTCCTGAATCTCGGAGGTCAACGGGCCATTCTTACTTTGAAAACGGAGGTCATTGGGCCACTTTCCATTAAACTGCTTAAGTTGCTGCTGTATAAACATATCGCAGTAGCATGGCAGGACAACGGAAAGATAAAATGGAACTTAGAACACTGATCCTTCTTAAGAAAAAGGGACTTAGTAACCGTAAGGTTGCCCAGATGATGAACATCAACCGTAAAACGGTAGATAGCTATATCCAACGGTTTAAAGTGCTGGAATTGGATTATTCCGAGCTTCTTTCTATGGATGATGCGAAGCTTCACGACCTTTTCACGGAAGAAGACCAGACGGAAAAGAAGCGTTACGAAATCCTATCTTCTCAGTTCAGTAAAATACAGAGTGAACTCAAACGCCCAGGAGCTACCTTACAGACTATATGGCAAAACTACCTCATTGAACACCCTGATGGGTATCGTTACACACAGTTTACGACCCATTATAGAAAGTGGAAAGGTCAGGTCAAAGCCTCGGGAAAACTGGAGCATAAGGCCGGTCAGAAACTTTTTGTAGACTTTACAGGTAAAAAAATGTCCTATGTGGACAGGGTTACCGGCGAGGTTATCCCCGTGGAAATCTTCGTAGCCGTTTACCCCTGTAGTCAATATACGTTTGTGAAAGCTGTTGCCAGCCAAAAACGTGAAGACTTTATCGACTGCCTTGACAGCTGCCTCAGATGGTCCGGCGGGGTGCCCCAGGCCATTGTGTCCGATAATCTGAAGTCGGCCGTTAGTAAAGGTTCTAAATATGCGCCTGAAATAAACAAAACCCTTGCGGACTTTGCTCTTTTTCATAGCTGTGTAGTAGATCCTGCCCGACCGGTGTAATCGGTAAATCAGAATACACAACTTTTGGCAATTTAGAGTGCAGCAAAAATGGCACTAACGGTGCAGCATTTTTGGCAATAAGGAATGCAGCATAATTGGCACTAATAAATACATAGTTCATCTTTTGGGACGCGGTGTCCCAAAAGAAAAAACAAGCTTTGTCGGAGCAAAAGACAAAGTTATTTATGAACTATTATTTAAGTAAACTTATGACCTATCATGAGGTTCACAGAATGCATCGGGAAGGCATTTCGATTCGCAGGATTTCCGAACATCTCGGCCTGAACTGGCGTACTGTAAAAAAGCTTCTGAGCAAAGACGACCGAAGTTACCAAAAAGAACTGGAAGCGCCCCCTTCCAAGAAAAAGTTACTGGATCCCTACCGTGATTTCGTAAAGGAAAAGCTGTCGCTGTATAACGATACCTCAGCGGCCCAGATGCATGACTGGCTCAGGGAGCATTACCCTGACTTTCCGCAAGTCAGCCCCAAGACCGTATTCAACTTTGTTCAGGATATCCGGGCGGAGTTCAACATCCCCAAAGAAGTGAGCACCCGCGATTTCCAGATGGTCGCGGAGCTTCCCTATGGTGAGCAGGCGCAGGTTGACTTTGGTTTTTACAACATGACCACTACGCGCGGTAAGCAGAAAAAAGTACAGTTCTTTACCTTCATCCTCTCACGGAGCCGCTATAAGTTTGTTGTTTTCAGCGATGTACCCTTTACCACGGCTATGGTGATCGCTGCCCATGAAGAGGCCTTTCGGTTTATCGGCGGACTGCCCCGTGAGATCGTCTATGATCAGGACAGGTTATTTATGGTATCGGAAAACCTCGGTGACATCGTCCTGACCTCCGAGTTTTCCAGCTATGTACGCGATCGTGGCATCAAACTTCATTTCTGCCGTAAAGCCGATCCCCAGAGCAAAGGGAAAGTGGAGAATGTGGTCAAATACGTAAAGCAGAACTTTCTCTACAATAGGCCTTACCGTGACCTGGATACGCTCAACGATGAATGCCGGGCCTGGCTTTTCCGTACGGCCAACAATCTGCCCCATGGTACGACGAAACTTATCCCACTGGAAGAACTGCAACGCGAACAGCTATTGCTGGAAATGTGGTATGAAATAGCCCCGCAGACTCCGGTAAAAAAGCTTTACGCTGTCCATAAAGACAATAAAGTGTCGTATAAGGGCAATTTCTATAGTGTCCCCATCGGCACCTACAACGCGGGAACCATTAAAGTGCAGCTGAGCGAACTTGCGGGTAAGCTGCTCATCCGGGATCTCTGTGGAAAAGAAATATGCACGCACGATATATGCAGCCTTAAGGGCAAAAAAATCATACTGCGCAGCCATGGCCGGAACATGGAGCCTAAAATAGCAGAAATAGTAGATCGGATCTCCAATCTGTTCGAAGATCCGGTTAAGGCAAAGCAGTGGATACTGGCCATAAAACTTCACAAAAAGCGGTATATACGGGATCAGTTGCAGATGGTCGAGCGTACTGTAAAGGATAACAGTGCTGCACAGATATCGCGCGCGCTGGATTATGTACATGCCAACAACATCCTGAGCGCTACGGATTTTAAAGCCTATCTGGAATACATCCGCTCGGAAAAAAAGCAGGAGCCTGAGCTGGATACCAAGATCATACGGCTGAACCCTCTGAATGGAAACAGCAGTACACAACTGGATATTGAACCCCAGAAAAGTCACTTGGATGATTACGAGGCGCTTTTCGGCTGCAACTAAAACAATCACTCCCTGTCGTTGCTTCGACAGGGATATATAAATCTTATCAGGCAATAACTATGGACAATCAAAAACAACAGGTAAAACAACTCTGCGCCGACTTCAGGCTTTCAGCGATAGCTGCCGGCCTGGATGATATCTTATCGGGGGCAGAAAATGAGCAGATAGGCTATCTGGAGCTACTCTCCCGTCTTTTCAGGGCCGAGCAGCAGCACCGCCGGCAAAGGGATGAGAGCAGACGGATGAAATCTGCTTCTCTGCCAAAAAACAACGACCTATCGCTCTACGAAGCCAAACGTAACGGGCTTACCGACAAACGGCTCGCTGCACTACGGGAACTTAACTGGATTGACCAGCTGTTTAATCTCGTGCTGATGGGACCCAGTGGAACTGGAAAAACAATGCTTGCAGCAGGCCTGGCAAGAGACGCTGTCAAGGCAGGCTATCATGTGTATTTCAGGACGATGGAAGAGATCGTTTCTACCTTAAAGACAAGGGACTTTGTACGTTCACAGGCTGCTGAATACAAAAAAATGCTGCGGGCGAGCCTCATCGTCATTGATGATGTCATGCTGTTTCCTCTGGAAAAAAATGTCGCAGTCGCTTTCTTCAATTTCATCAACCAGATCTACGAATCTACTTCGATCATTGTAACGACAAACAAGAAGCCGACAGAATGGGCTAAAATGCTGGAGGATGAAGTTATTGCAACGGCACTTTTAGATCGGATATTGTTCCGATGCGAAGTGATAAACCTCACAGGAGAAAGCTATAGAATGCAGAATAGAAAAACGTTCTTGGACAAGTAAATTTTATAGCATACTTTTGGACTGGATTGTGTATTTATTAGTGCCGAAAATGCTGCACTCCAACTTACCAATTATGCTGCATTCTTATTTACCATTTACAACCGTATCACCCTCAGGATAAAGCTCTTGTCGAACGTAGCGTAACATTAGTCTATCAGCGTATTTTTTATCCATTGGACAAACAGACCTTCTTTAGCCTGAAAGAGCTCAATGTGGCCATAGCGGAGCAGCTGGTATTATACAATGACTACCTGTTCTCACATGGCGGATCCACCAGAAGGAGCCAGTTCATTGATCTGGAAAAAGAATATCTGAACCCACTGCCTGTATCAACATATAGCCTGAGGTACTTCAGGCGTGCAAAAGTGCAGAAGATATCCCACGTGTACCTGAGTGTAGATAAAAACTATTATAGTGTACCTCATCGTTATATTGGGCATCACGTAGAAGTGCAATATAACAGTGGAACAGTCGAAGTCTTTTATAACTTCCAACGTATAGCCAAGCACCCTAGAAGCTTTCGGCCGGGAAACTACACCACTATCGGGGATCATATGCCTTCCTCGCACCAGGTCTATAACGACTGGAATCCGGTGTACTTTGAACAGCGGGCCGCAGCTGTCGGGGTATCTGCACAGGAATATATCCGGCGGCTGATCGCACAGTACAACTATCCTGAAATGGCCTACAAACAGGCGCAGGGTATACTTTCTTTCGTAAAGACACATAGTGCCCCCCGCGTTGAAAATGCGTGCAAAAGAGCCCTTTCGCACCATAAGGCATCTTATCAGACAATATACAATATCCTAAAAAACAGACTTGATACCTTAGAAGAAGAAGTACAGGAGGCATTCCATATCCCCGTGCATGAAAACCTACGGGACACCTCGATCTACAGATAAATATAACACTAAAAAAAGACAATATGAATGAAAACACAACAATCGAAAAAATGCGCAAGATGCGTATGATGACCATGGCTGAACTTTATCGTGGCAGTCTGAGTGATAATCTTTACCGTGAAATGGGCCTGGATGACTTTATGGCAACTATCGTAGATGCCGAATGGGAAACAAGACAGAATAAGAATATCGATAACCTTATCCACAGGGCCTCTTTCAAGGAAAAAGCTGCCGCCACTGATATCGATTACAATCCTTCTAGAGGTCTCGACAGAAATATGTTTGAAAGACTGCTTTCAATGGGCTTTATAACCCGTCGGGAGAACGTTATACTAACAGGTCCTGCAGGTTCCGGGAAAAGCTTCCTTGCACAATGCATAGGTGTTAAAGCCTGTCAGATGCTGGTCAAAACACTCTATCTTAACACTGGTAGGTTCTTTGATATGGTAAAAATAGCCAGACTGGATGGTACTTACCACAAGTTGCTGAAAAGGGTTGAAAGAGCGGAGCTGCTTATCCTTGATGACTTTGGGCTCACTTCCATAGACCAACAGGCAAGAACTGCATTACTGGATATCATAGAAGACCGCTACAATAGTGCCTCGCTGGTAATAGCTACCCAGATACCGGTAGAAAAATGGCATGGACTGATAGGTGAAAGTACTATTGCTGATGCCATTCTTGACAGGGTCACTTTCTCCTCGCACAGAGTCGAATTGACGGGTGAATCCTATAGAAGAAAAAAAAAATTGGAATCTTAAATGAATTGTATATTATTGTAATCGGAAAGTGGCCCAATGACTAGCGAAATAATTGGCCCGTTAACGCCGAAATCACTGGCCCAGAATCACCGAAATAGACAAATATATGTTCGTAGAAGTCTTGTTTACCTTAGAATTGTCATTTAAATGACCATCTTACAATCTAATAAAGATTGGAGGGGAATATCCTGTAAGTCAACAGCTTCATAGCCAAAATTGGGTTCGTTTAACCGTGTTGCTAAATGAGCAACATAATTAGGACCAATCTCGATCGGAGAAACTTCATAGACGGCCGAACATATTGAAACTCTCGGCAGCAGCACATTTAATTCTCTGAGATCGATACCAAAACCTCTACCATCAGCTTTAATTATAGCCTCTTTCTTTGTCCACAATTTATAAAACTCATTCAAAGAATTCTCCGCTTTAAAAATTACCTTCAGTTCCTTTACGGAAAAACAATCACGAAATTGTTCTATATCCAAATAGATAATTTCTTCAACATCTATTCCTAAATCGTAGCAATCACTCATAACGCACATGACGACATTGCCAGAATGAGAAATATTAAAGAACGGTCCCCTTTCAAAATAAGGTTTGTTATACGAAGAATACAAGATATCCGAAATTGATGATCTGGCGTTTGATGAAATTAATCCAAAGTGAAGGAGCATCCTTCCAATGAGAAAATTTCTAGCACTAAGTCTATGTTGATAAGATTCATAACGCTCGATGCAAGATCGTGTAAAGGAGTTTTTATTCGTTGAATAATATGAATACAATTGATCTGGAGTGAACGTACAATCACAATAAAAAATGGAAATCATTTATTATATTTTTACTAACAGTTACAAATACTTTTCTTTCAATTTTTCATATAAACTTTCGGGATGATAAATCCCATCTTTCGACAAGTATCCCCTCCTCCATATTTCATTCCAAAGATGAATTGCGTATGTTTCCTGACCAATTTCAACTTCTGTTTTACAAATTAAGCTAGATATATCAAAATAATCAATAGGACAAAATACTTCAGGATCAACAACGTATTTTTTTAGCTCATTTTCTTGTTCAAATATTTCTCTGAATAAATAAACTCCTAATTCCCCCCATATTACTACATCTGATTCTTTTATTTTCTTTTCGATTTTAACCAGTAATTTTTCTAAAAAAATATCCCCCTTTGGAAATTTTAAAAATCCATTATTTAGCACGTTAAAATTTAAAGAATAATCTCTTTCTGATGAAATACAATACTTATCTGAAAAGTCGAATTTCTTCAAACAAATAGTGTCCATATCTACCCACCAATTACCTTTTTCATACAGTAATTTTATCCTAAACCAATCAGCAAAGGAGGCGATTGAACCAGCATTGTCATGAAAAATGTATTTCCGTTGTATGATTTGGTTAGCATCTAATAGAGATATACCCTCGGGAATATTTGGAATATCTTCATATGCATATAAATGAAAAGTGTGTCCTTCTTTAACGTAAGAATTTAAACACAATAGCTCATTATTTGACAAGTTATTACCTATCCAAAGTCCTTGAATTATATTAGTCATAATTATTTTAATTTATTAAAGTCCATCTTTTTAAAAGAACTCTCGAATTCATAAAAGTTATAAAAGAAAGGAAACCGAATTTTTAAAGCATTTAATATATCTTTCCTATATATCGGTCTCCGTCATCTGGGAACAATAAAACAACATTATCATCTATCGAAAAATTCATATCATCTTTATTTTGTAGTATTGCAGTTATTACAGCTGCACTTGAGAACCCCAATAGCCTGCAAAACAATTTACTATATTCCTTTGCTACAAATTTTGTTTCCTTTTCGCTTACCTGATAAACTTTATCAACAACTTTTGGATTATATGAGTTTGGTAGGAAATTTTTCCCTATCCCTTCAATAGGATCAAATTGCTTCCCAGGAGACTTAGTAACGCGAATCTCCTTAGATGAATAAATAGATCCATGAGGTTCAACACCCAAAATTTTTATGTGTTTGTTTTTCATCTTCAGAAATTTGCCTATTCCTGAGATACTTCCTCCACTTCCTATACCTATTATTACATGAGTGACCTGTCCTTTAGTTTGTTCCCAGATTTCGGGTCCAGAAGTAATAAAATGTGCAAAAGAATTAAGAGGATTGTCATATTGATTAGTGAAATACGTATTCCTATTATTCTGACAATAGGCTAAAGCCCTAGACTGGGTTGATGATTTATCTTTCAATCCATTCGAGTTTTCACAAAGAACAATTTCTGCCCCAACTGAATTCAATAATGCAATCTTCTCGCTCGAACATCCCTTTGATAGAAAAATGGTACTTGAATAGCCTAAATTTTTGGCGAAATATGCAATACTATACCCAGTATTACCACTACTAGCTTCCACAAACCGACCTCCTGCGTTGATCTTTCCCTTCTTTATTGCATCTAGGATCATTAACAATGCTACTCTATCTTTAGTGGAGCCCGCTGGGTTAGTATATTCCGTTTTAAAAAAAACATTGCACGAAAATATTCCAGAAAGGTAAGCATTCCGTACTAAAGGAGTATTTCCGACATTAAAATCCTTAAATAAGTTTACTTCAATCATAGTTCCCTAACATCGTTTAAAATAGATCTGTATTAGTTCATTCTTCCTTTTTCTTCAGTTGCTCCTTCTTTTTCGTTGACCTGAAAATCTTTCCCTTTCTTAAAAGTATATTTTAATGTAAATCCTATTGATTGATTGGAATAATATTCTCTATTTACAGTTTTAATATTTGCAAAATCTATATTGGCAAAAAAGTTTTGGCTTTTGAAAACATCTGTAGCTTTAATGTTTACCTGTAGTCTGCCATCTAAAAACGACTTCTGTAACCCCATATCTAACCATTGTTGAGGATCCTGCTTAAATTGGCCGAATCTTACTGGTCCTATAAAACTACCTGTCATCTGTAGTTTAATACCTTTAAAAATTTCCATATCATGTTGCGTTCGCAAGTTATAGGAGTGTTGTTTAACATCTAAAATCGATCCGTCAATTTTAGATTTATATTGCACTTTATTAAATATGAAAGAATTATTGCTATCCCACCACTTGAAAAATTTTATACCGACATTACTGCGTATCCCCCATTCATTTTGTGAATCAAGGTTCAATGTTTGTACTGTCGTTATTTTGGTTTCATCATTCTGGTTCAGAATAACATTAAACACGTCGCTTAAGTTATTATAAAATAATGCTATCTGATATTTATCGTTAAAAGTATTACTAAGTTCTATACCGTTTGAATACATTGGTCGTATTCCTGGGTAGCCAGTCTGTATTGTAAACGGATCCAAATATCTCACAAAAGGGTTTAATAATTCATAGTTGGGCCTTGTTATCCGTCTATTATAATTTAAAGTCATTTTATGCTTCTGGTTAAACGTATTCGTGACAGAGATTGACGGAAAAAAATCTAAATATGAACGATCATTTTCTTCACCAGTCGTTAACGATTTACCATGCATTTGAGTATGTTCTACTCTTGTCCCAGCATCTATTTGTAAACTTTTACCAATAGGTGCATTCAAGGATAAATATGCTGCTCCGATCTTCTCCTTATATTTGAAGTGATTACTACTTTTTGGATCATCTTTCCAAGCCCCATCTATAAAATTCCTGATCATTAAGTTATTATCAGATTTAACAGTACTATATTTTAAACCTGATATAATTTTCAATCCGCTACCAAATACTTTTGTATAATCTATTTGACCTGCCAGAATATTATATTCTATTGGATTATCAGTCAATACATGCAAGTTCGAAGTTGGCTCAGCAGGAACACTACCTGAACTGATTAAAGTCGATAAGAAATCTCTATTTGAAATCACATATGATATATTTGCGTCCAATGAAGATCCTATTGTATCTAATTTCCCTAGATAAAACACATCAAAGGCGTGTCTATTTTGTGGGCTTTTTTCGTTAGCTGAAGTATTTACAATATCTGAAGGTTCAAAAGAATTTCCAGTATATATTTTTGTATCACCGATCCTCATATCTTTTTTATCCAAATAATATAATTGATAACTCGTACCAATTCTGTGATCGTCATTAAATGAATAATTGATAGCTGCTGTTGCCTGGGTTAGCTTTCCTCTCATATCCCATTGCGTATTTTGCGAAAAAAGTTCACTTTCGTTAACGGTTGCCCCTGAAAAATTTCTATCTACATTTAAATCTATTCCATAAAATATATTATTGTGTGAAACATCAAATTTTGATTGAAATTTAGATGTCATATAATTTAAATTAGCGGCAGTTGAATAGCCTAATTTGGAATTATATGTAGCTCCCCCAGTAACAGAACCGTGCAATCCTTGAATATTATTATTGGCTAAAATTATATCGATTACCCCCCCTGTTCCTGCAGCATCATAGTTTGCCGGAGGGTTAGAAATAAGTTCAATTGATTTTACATTCTGCGCAGGTAGGGACCGTAAGTAATTGGCCAACTCTTTCCCAGACATATATGTTTGGCGGCCATTAATGGCCACCAAAACGTTTGACTTACTATTTAGCATAATATCATCATCTGAAGTAACATACACCCCAGGTGACCGGCTTAATACTTCAAGCACACTTGACCCCGTACTTGTAATATTCTGACTTACATTTAAACTAATTCTATCACCTTTTAATGATACCTGTGGTCTTCTACCAATCACGTCAACTATTTCGAGCTGTTCTATTGAAGGTTTAAGTATAATATCCTTAAGGATTGAAGAATCACTATTTATTACGTCTAATCTTTGCAAGATAGTATCTCGGTACCCTAATCCTCTGATTCGAATACTAACATCTTCTATAGATTCAACAGTTAAAGAAAAGTAACCTTTGTTATCCGTAAGGGTTGATGCTTTTGGGATTTCAAAATCTTTTTTTATCACTTCTACATTAATATACTGAATTCCGACGCCTTGTTGGTCAACAACACGTCCTTTTACAGATTTATGTTGCTGTGCGTTACAAATCAAAGAAATACATAGAAGAAAAACAGAAAAAAAATAAGTTAAGATTTTTAAGATATTCATAATTTTTACGTGTATTTAGATTGTTGAAAGATTTTATTTTTTTCCTATTTGAAGGTTCCACATTCTTGCATATTCTCCGTTTTGGGCTAATAACTTCTCATGTGGTCCTATCTCTATTATTGAACCGTCTTTTACTACCATGATTCTATCAGCAAACATCACAGTGGATAATCTATGCGCAACCATTATGGTGATACTATTATTTAGTTTCGATACACTTCGAATACAATCGCTTATTTCTGCTTCAGTAAAAGAATCTAAAGAAGATGTTGCTTCATCAAATATGTAAAGAGAACTGTCCCTTAATAATGACCTCGCGATTGCTAAACGTTGCTTTTCACCTCCTGAGAGTTTTATACCTCCTTCACCTATTACAGAATCTAAATCCCTACCAACTTTGCTTAATAGACTTTCACAGGACGCTTTGGCCAATGCCTCGACTATCTCCATTTCACTAGCGGTATCCTTAGCAAACAACATATTCTCTCTAATACTGCCTGAGAACAAATGCGTGTCCTGTCCAACTATTCCAATTTTCTTTCGTAAGGATTCCTTTTCTAGCCTGTTTAATTTTTTGCCATTATATTCTATAAATCCACTTGAAGGATCATATAGGCCTAACAATAATTTGAGTATAGTAGATTTTCCAGAACCTGACGGTCCTACAATAGCTAAAGTTTCTCCTTTTGCTATATTAAACGAAATGTTAATCAGTGTAGGACACGGAGAAGATCCGTAACTAAAGGACACATCTTTAAAATTTATCTTATCTATTTGATTAATGGCTGGCAACCTAGAAGGTACAGTTTCGATAAAATGATCTTTTATTTTAATCACATCTTTTAACGAAACAGATGTTTCTCTATATGCAACTACAACTCCTCCAAATTCTTCCAAACTAACAAAAATTATGAAAAAATACATTTGAAGCATAACCAATTGGCCTATGGAAACATCTCCTTCATAAACTAAATAAATGAGAACAAAAAGAATGATAAACTGAATAGCATAAATTACAAAACAATATAAAGCACTAAATTTTTGAATTTGCTTTTCTTTTTTTAGTTCAATATTTAAAACTTGATCAATCTTACCAGAAATTTTCTCTAATTCGTTATTGACAACATTTAAAGATATAATTGTTTCAAAATTCCTAAGCGACTCAGTAATAAAACCAAATAAACTTGTATTTTGATCAATAATATCAATTTGTATCCGCATTATTTTTTTGCTCAAAAAATAAATAAAGGAACAGAGTGCCAAGATTAATAAGGTGTAAACTAACGGTAAAAAAGGAGATAAATCGAATGTAATATACATCAATATAAAAAAGTTAATTACTGAAACAAACAGAACATTTATCGCTTTCGCTATAAAATTCTCAACATCAGACTTTACTTTTTGGGACAGAGATATTAGTTTGCCACTTTGAATGTCTTCAAAATAATGTAGGTTATTTCGGAATATCCATTTATTTATATCAAGAAAAAGATTAGAACTAATTTTCTTAATATTAATATTCAATATGTAATCCTTTGTAATTCTAACAATCCAAAAACCCGTACTTAATAATACAAAAACAATAAATCCTTTGATAACCCCATTAAAGTAATCGCTTTTTAAACCATGCTCACGATAATATTGTGCTTTTGTTACAAATGGATCAATTATCTCATTACCAAGCACGTAAGGACTAGACAATATTAAAATTTGACTAATTGATGTTAAGACTAAAATCACAAAAAATTGTGAAGTATATGGTCGAATATAATTCAAAATAATCTTCATCCTATTTTATTTTAACTTAGGTAATAGTTCTTCTAATATCATATTAATCTGGCCCAAATCATCTTGGCTTAGAAATACATCACCTGATCTCGCGTCATCAACAACTTGTAATGAACTTGTAGCTGCTAGAATAACTGAAGAAACAGCGCTTTGATGTAAAACCCAAGCAATAGATAATTGGGTCAATGTACAGTTCCGTTCGATTGCAATTAAAGTCAAGGCATTCAAAAGCTCGTTAATCACCAACTTATTTTCGGGTTTGTAAAACCTAGTCAATTTTGGATCATCATTCTTAAAATAAAATGGTGGATAATCTCTACCTGTTAGAATTCCTCTCTGTAATACATCATATGCCAAAATAAATTTATCATTCGCTAAATAAAATGGCACCTCTTGTTCAACAATGCGGTTTAATAGATTATAACGCCTTTTATTGCTAACAAGATCAAAATGCGAGTTTAATTCTTCGAAATCTTTTAAAGAATAATTTGAAACTCCTGAATAAAGAATCTTTCCATCCTTCTTAAGAACTGTCATCGCCTCCGCAATTTCTGATAGAAGGCTATCTTGATTATAAATATGGACAGAGTAAAGATCTATATAGTCTGTTTTCAGCCTTTTCAAACTATCATTACATTGGTCTATTATACCTTCTTTTGTTAAATTCAAATAATATTTTCTTTTTCTTCCATCAGTATTTACAAAACTGCTAAAATACTGGCTTCCCTTTCTATTCTGCCATTCAAAACCACATTTTGTAATAAGCTGGATTGAAGACCGGTCATAATTATTAATTACATTTCCCAGAATTTCCTCACTTAAACCAAACCCATATGAAGGCGCCGTATCAAAAGTCGTAAAGCCAAGTTCAATTGCTGTTTTTATTGCACAATATGCGTCTTGTTCATCAATACCAGCATAGTCATCTTTTCCAATGCTCCATACTCCCCATATAATTTTACTGAAATCTAATTTATTACTATAATTATTTCCACGTTCCATAAGTTCGTCAAGTTTAATCGTGACTAATTTTCTGTTATCCATACCTATTTAGACAAATGGGAGATTATCTTTCCAGCTAAAATAGATGCATTTTCACCTTCGACCATCGAAGTATGTGTACCAGGGGACTCTTGAATCTTATAACTTCTACAGTATTTACTCCATCCCATTGAAGGGTGTTCCAGTTTGGATTGATTTTCTATACTTTTGATTATTAAAGTTTCACCCTCCAAAATCTTATTTGGAGCAAAATCCATGAAATATTGGTATATCATTGCTCGTAAAACTTGTAAATTATATTTGCTATTTCTTTTATAATTAAGTGTTTGTTCTAAATAATTCAAGACCGTTTCAATTTTCAGCTCCTCTTTAGAATCAAATAAGTGTTCAAACATTTTCCCGTACCATGAAGGATCTTTACTTTCTAGTATATTCAATGCATTCATCATATATTTTACTTTCTCCAATAAATCCGTCGTTTTCTGGGAATTATTTAATCCGGTTATCGTTTTATTGCTAGGCGCGTCTAGAATAATAAAATCTTGAGCATGTATTCCTTCTTCTTGCATTTGTTTAATTACTTCATATCCTACATATGCTCCTAAACTATGTCCGATAATTCGAATTCTATCTGATTTTAAGTGCTTTTTAATAGTATTTTTAAACATTGAACCTACCTCACATATCGTCCTAATTGGCAACTCGTTATCTTTTAATCCGGGCATCTGTAAGCCATAAACCAAATAACAAGGTTCTAGCCCCTTCGCTAGTTCCTCATATGCCCATATTTCTCCGGGGGAACCAGGAAACAAAAATATTTGATCTTTTTTTTGACTTTGATTTAGTTCTTTTATTTCTATTTCAATTTTGCCTCCTTGGTTAAAATTTGAAGACCTTATATTCTTATCACTCAACGAATTTGTTCCTATTGTTTCAGAAATTTTTTGAATATTCTGATATTTGTAAAAATTTCTGTATGAGATATCATATCCAAGATCTTTTAATTTTCTAATAATTGACACCATTAATATCGAATTGCCCCCGAGAGAAAAATAGTTGTCCTCAACACCCACACGCTCAACACCAAGTACCTCAGCCCATACCGAACACAGCATCCGCTCTGTATCCGTCGCCGGAGCAACATACCTGTTGC